>JASUSC010000038.1 GCA_030446285.1 Eubacteriales bacterium
AGAAGAATAAACGTTTTTTTCGGAATATATTTGCCAGAATATTACTCCTACGAGGAGGAAAAAAGGGAGACGCGGCGAATATTGTCCATGGGCATTTAAGGGATAGGGTAGGGAGGGGAGCAATGATCGGACAGCGGAGCCTCTTTTCCGATGACCCGTTGGAAATGTGTACTGATTTAGACCAGCTCAAGGAACTGAACTTGCAATGTCGGCGTTGCGGCTTGCGAGACGGTTGCAACGGCGTGGTGTTTGGTAAGGGGAATCCGCGCGCCCGGTTGATGCTTATCGGAGAAGGGCCGGGAGCAGAAGAAGACCGGCAGGGATTGCCTTTTGTCGGCGCAGCAGGTCAGCTTTTGGACAAAATTTTAGCGGCAGCGGAAATCCCAGTGGAGGAAGTGTACATAGCCAACATAGTAAAATGCCGGCCGCCAAATAACAGGGTGCCTACCCGGGAGGAAATGGACGCCTGTCTTCCCTGGTTGTGGCGGCAAATAGAACTCATCAGTCCTGCTATTATCGTCTTGCTGGGTTCGACTGCTCTCCAGGGACTGGTAGATCCTAAAGGCAGGATTACCCGTGTCAGGGGCCAGTGGCTGGACTGGAACGGTATCAAAGTAATGCCCACCTATCATCCGGCTGCTCTGCTGCGCGACCCTTCCAAGAAAAAGCCGGCCTGGGAAGATTTCAAAAAGGTGCGGGACCTGTACCGCCAGTTAAAGGAAAGGGAAGCCCGGCTTAATTTAGCCTGAAGAAAGGGGTTCGAGAAAATGCGCAGGGCGGTATTTGCCTAGATTCTCATCGGGATCATCTTCTTTGTCCTTTACCAGCAGAAAGACCGGATGGGGGA
Source organism: Eubacteriales bacterium (assembly GCA_030446285.1). Classification (GTDB taxonomy): domain Bacteria; phylum Bacillota; class JASUSC01; order JASUSC01; family JASUSC01; genus JASUSC01. The sequence goes on from JASUSC010000038.1 coordinate 848, forward strand.
TAAATTTGACAGATTTTACTTCTGGCGGGAAATTGGAGGGACTCAAAGCGGGAGAAGTGTTTGAAGCCCACGTGCTGGGAAAAAAGGTTGGCGCCCAGCCCTTAATCGTTTTGCCGGTTGCAGCCAGTTTCTGGCCCAGGACTCCGGGACGCAGCTGAAAGGCGTGGCGTATACCGTAGCCTCCAGGAAGTCAAATGGCGTGAGAGGGACTTTACTGTCAAGCGCTATCTCAGCAGCTCCGAAGTCGTGAGATAGAACGTTTTTGGGATAAACACGGCCTTTTCCTTGCGGGAGAAGGCCGTGTTTGTTTGGACAAAAAGAAACTTTCTTTGTTGACTTTTGCTGGTAAAAGGAGTATGATATAAGAGAAAATACCCCTTGGGGGTAACAAGGTGAGAAGAAATGTGTGTAGTTCAGACTCCGTGGGAAAAAACGGTAGAGTTTCATGGCCACGCTTGTCCGGGTTTGGCCCTGGGGTATCGGGCGGCCCAGGTGGCCCTGAAGCGACTGGGTGTTGAGCGTGCCAGAGACGAGGAGCTGGTAGCAGTAGTCGCGAACGACAGCTGCGCTGTCGATGCCGTTCAGTATATTAGCGGCTGCACTCTGGGAAAAGGTAACCTTTATCTCAAGGACTACGGGAAACATGTCTATATCCTTGGTCGGCGCGGCGAAACCAGAGGCGTAAGGGTCGCTTTGCGTTTTGGGGTGCTGGACGGGGCTGGCAGCTGGGAAGAACGAATGGAAAAAATTCTCCACGCGCCGGAGGAAGAGTTGTTTGCCGTCAAGGAGATTGAGCTGCCGCCTCTGCCGGCTGCTCAGATTTACAAGACGGTCCAGTGTGCCCAGTTCGGCGAGGGTGTGGCAGAAGCAAAAGTAAGAGTGGCTGACGGCCAGCTCCTCTGCCGGGAGTGCTACCCGGAAGAGAAGCGGAGGTGGTAGCTGTGACTGCTGGCAATCTTCGGCGCGAGGTGGTAAAAGTTACGGCGAGACTTCTGCGATCTTTTTTCCACCGTTTTTTCCGACCGGCCTGCACCAGTTGAAGCCCTTATATAGTCCTTCCCGGGACGGAAGGAGAAGAGAGCCGGGACGGGGAGAGGAAGCGGGGGTGATAATATATCCCTGGTGAAAAGGGCAGTAATTGATGCAGAGAAATGTGTAAAAAGGGAAACGTGCGAAGCGATGCTGGTGTGCCCCGCCGGCGCCATTGTCCGCGAGGATGAAGAGGAGGCTCCTTACGTGGATATCAATTGCGTTGGGTGTGGCAGATGCGTAAAAGCGTGCCCCCATCAGGCTATCTCCCTGGCTTAACTCCTGGGACATAGGGGGAAGCTTGCCGAGAAAGGAGGGAGTAATGATGGTAGAAGCAGTGGTGAAAATTTTCGGTTCCCGGAGAATGGATAACTGCCGGAGCGGCGGCTGAGGGCTTTCTCTATCTCCGGAGGAGATTGCTTCCATTCTCGATAACCTCATGCGCCGGAATTACGGCGGCCGGGTAGTAGTGCGCTATATCGATGTTGAGGATCGTGCTTTCTGGGATTATCCGCAGCTGGCAGAAATGCTGCAAAAAGAGCAACTAGTTCTGCCCATCGTTACCATAAACGATGAGATAGTAGGGTCCGGCTACGTTACCTACCTGCGCCTGGCTGAGGAGTTGGAAGCGCGGGGAATAAAGGCGGTAGTTTAGACGCGAGCCTGTGGTACCGGGGGAATCCCGGGTTTTTGTTTTTTATGTAAACGGGACAGTTTTCCCCGCGGAAAAAAGGATTTTGTGGATTTTTGCCGAAATTAAAGAGAAAAAAATAACGAGGAGTAGCCCGGATGCTGTGGGTGAAAATTATGCTCTCTATCTGCTTTTACCATATAATTACCGTAAAAGAGGGTTGCAAAAAATGCGGGAACGAATTAAGATGTCCCGGCAGAAAACAGCCGGTGACAAATTTTTTCGTGTTATTTTGACGACGGGGAGAGGTGCAGGTTGAGAATCATCGTCCAGAAATTCGGCGGTACATCTGTTGCTACTGCGGAAGCGCGGCGGCGGGCAGCGGAGAGGGTGGTTCAGGCCTGCCGCGAAGGTTACATGCCGGTAGTGGTAGTATCTGCTATGGGACGGCGGGGGGAACCGTATGCTACTGACACTCTCATAGATTTGGCCCGGCAGGTAAAGGAGGACGTCCCGCCCCGCGAACTGGATCTTCTTATTTCCTGCGGCGAGATAATTTCTGCTGTGGTGATGGTCCAGACCCTGAGGGCCCTGGGTTATGAGGCGGTGGCCTTGACGGGAGGACAGGCCGGGATTTATACCGACGGCAATTATGGGAATGCCAAAATAAAACGCATCGACCCGCGGCCAATCCTTTCCAAACTGCAAGAAGGAAAAATTGTGGTGGTGGCCGGATTCCAGGGTATCGGTGAGGATGGAAATATTACCACTTTGGGACGGGGCGGCAGCGATACTACTGCAACGGCTTTGGGGGGAGCGCTCCAGGCGGAACTGGTGGAGATCTACACCGACGTGGATGGAGTTATGACTACTGACCCCCGCCTGTTGCCGGAGGCCCGCATTCTTTCGGCAGTTACCTACCGCGAGGTTTGCGAAATGGCCAATCAGGGAGCCAAAGTGATTCACCCCCGGGCAGTAGAGATGGCCATGGCCAAAAATGTTCCCATCAAGGTGCGCAATACCTTCTCCGACGCTGAAGGAACGTTGATTGCCGCCGAAATTCCGGAACGGGTTATTACCGGTCTGGCCCACATTAATGACCTGACCCGAGTGACGGTAAAGCTGAACGGCGGGGAGGATACCCGCCGAGTCCAGGTAATGGTTTTCAGCTTGCTGGCGGAGGCGGGAATTAATGTGGATATGATTAACGTCAATCCGGGCGAAATATTTTTTGTTGTCCGGGATGAAGAGGCGGAAAAAGCCCTGACGTTGCTGCGGGAGAAAGGGCTCACTGCCTCCGGACAGAGGGGCTGTGCTAAGCTTTCCGTCATCGGCGCCGGCATGCAGGAAGTTCCCGGGGTTATGGCTCGACTCATGGAAGCCCTGGACGGAGCGGGGATTGACGTGCTCCAGACTTCCGACTCCGACATTACCATTTCCTTTTTGATCAAACAGGAGGACCTGCGCCGGGCGGTGGAGGTTCTGCACCGTAAATTTGACCTGCATAAAGGGTAAAAAAAGGGGATGGGCCCCTTTTTTGTGCGGATAGCCAGGTTCGGTAATGCTTTGGTAGTTTAAATACCTTTTTCCCTTTGGGCCGAACGAGACCTGGCCCGCGAATTCCGGCACGCGCCGCTGTATCTAAAGTTTGAGAAATAATTGAACGGCCAATTTTAAAGCTAATTTGCGGTTTTCCCCTGTCAACAAAACCTGCTTCCCGGTCTAGAATCTTTTTTGACTGCTCTTTTTTCCCTTCCCGTGCAAGCACGGGAGAAAGCTAAAGAGATGGAAAAGGGGTTCTGCGAGCGTCTGATGGTGAGATTCAGGCCTGGAGTGAGCGAGAACGAGAAGGAGCGAGTTCACAGCCTTTTGCTCAACCATTTCCCCTGGCTGAGGTTCTTTGCTGGTACCCCTTATAACTCCGGTTCCCTGAACGGCACTTCCATGGCGGCGTGCCAGGTGGCTGGGGTTGCCGGTTTGCTCTGGGCCAGCAGTTGGAGTAGCAGCAATGAGTCCATTTGTGCTCGAATTATTGTTCCCGCCGAAGGGCGTGGTGCTATCTGGGGAGAGTACGGGGTTTTCTGGGTCAGTGCCTGGCAGGCCCTTGCCTCTTCTCCGGCGGCAACGGCTAGGAATTTGGAGCTGCTGGCCGCCAATCAGCCCTGGAACCTCATTATCTTCATGGCCATTCCGGTGGTGCTGGCCGAGACTGTTGCCATTTCCGAGTTGTTCATTCTCTTCCGGCGGGATACGGAGAGCGGGCTGAGGAAAATAAACCGGCTGGCAGGGACAATCTTAGGCTTTTACTGCTTGGGCATTTTCATCTACCTGCTTCTTAAAGCGGTGATCCCGATCACGGCGGCGGGAGAATGGCGCGGACCTTTCGACGTGATTGCCGTGGGTTCTTACTTAGCAGGGGTTGTTCCTCTTTTTGGCATAAGCCTCCTGGAGCTGGGTTTAATTGCCCGGAACAAAACCACGGAACAAAAAATGTTCTTGCACGCGGTTTTCGTGGGCTTGTTTTTGGCGGTAGCGCACATAGCGATGATTTTCGGGCATGCTCAATCCGGCAATTTTAATGTAGAGCTTTTCGGGGCAGAGGACATCTCCGCCTTTTTTATTTTTCTGCTGGGGTAAAATATAGAGCAGATGTAACAGGGGGCTTTCAACAGGGAGAGGACTAACAGAGGGACGGCTTTTTTAGCCGGGAGTGAAAGGAGAAGAAATTCTTGACATTTCTTTTCCCTGTGTATTAAAATAAATTCGTGACTTTTGCAGCCCCGGTATACCTTCCCATAGATCATAGCCGGTAGTGGTAGATACCGGCCCATGCTTGATGGTTGAGTCAGGAGGAGGGAAAGAGATGAAGACGTACATGGCCAAGCCGGGCGAGGTTGAGCGTAAGTGGTACGTGGTCGATGCTACCGACAAAACCCTTGGTCGCCTGGCATCGCAGGTAGCAGCTATACTCCGCGGTAAGCACAAACCTCAGTATACTCCCCATGTGGATACCGGCGATTTTGTGATTATTGTCAACGCTGAGAAGGTGCGTTTGACCGGTAAAAAACTGGACAAGAAGATATACTATCATCATTCCCGTTATCCCGGCGGTTTGAAGCAAATGACCTACCGGACGTTGCTGAAGGAGAAACCGGAGTTAGCGGTGCGAAAGGCTGTGGAAGGAATGTTGCCGCACAACCGCTTAGGGCGGAAGATGGCCCGCAAATTGAAGGTGTATCGTGGACCAGATCATCCCCATGCGGCACAAAAACCCGAAGTTTTGGAGCTGTAGGGTAGGAAGGAGGAGAAGGGGCGTTGGCGCAGGTACAGTATTACGGCACCGGAAGAAGAAAGACGGCTGTAGCGCGGGTTTACTTGCGGCCCGGCGAAGGTAAAATAGAGGTAAACGGCCAGGATTCGTTGAGCTATTTTGGCCGGACGCGGGATATACTTATTCGTCAGCCTCTGGTACTGACCAACACTCTGAACAAGTTTAATGTAATGGCCAAGGTAAAAGGTGGCGGTATCAGCGGTCAGGCAGGCGCTGTCCGGCTTGGTATTGCCCGGGCTCTGGTGAAAGCTGACGCTAGCCTGCGGCCTATTCTGAAGAAAGCCGGCTTCCTTACCCGCGATCCGCGGGAGAAGGAGCGCCGCAAATACGGCTTGAAAAAGGCTCGCAAAGCTCCCCAGTATTCCAAACGGTAAAAAAAGAGCTGTCGGGAAAACCGGCAGCTTTTTTATTTGCTGCGCATAGAAACCCTCCTTTCGGCATAAAAATGAACAAGCAGGTATGAAGGGCGAAGGAGGGTTAGTTTGCGGAGGGTGCTCATCCATACCGTAAAAATTCCCTGCCGGCGTCTTGCTATTTTGGCTATAATCCTGGGACTGGGAGCTGTATTGCTGCTTGCCGCTTATTTTTTTTCCCGCGGGCAGAGCATTGAGGCCCTTTCCTGGACGGTGGCCGGAAAAGTTATAGTTATTGACCCCGGGCACGGCGGCTGCGATCCGGGAACTATAGGGGTCAGCGGCAGCAGAGAAAAAGATATAAATCTCAAGATTGCCCGCAAGTTGAAAACCGTTCTCCAGCAGGCAGGGGCGGTGGTAATCATGACCAGGGAAAACGACCGCTACTTTAACGATGCCCGCAAAACCAGCCTGTGGGACGAGAGGATCCATGGTATAGAAGAGCGGGTGAAAATTGCTGCCGCCTACCGGGCCGATTTATTGATCAGCATTCACGTCAACAGTTTTCCTTCTCCCCGCTGGCGGGGAGCGCAGGTATTTTACCAGCAGGGAAGCAAAGAAGGAAAACGGCTTGCCGAGTTAATCCAGGAGGAGATAACGCGGGAACTGAAAAACACCGACCGGTTGGCCAAAGAGATTGATGCTTACATTTTAAGACACAGCAAGATGCCGGCGGTTATTGTCGAAGCGGGGTTTGTCTCCAACCCGGAGGAAGAAAAACTCCTCCAGGACGAACTTTATCAATACCGGTTTGCCTGGAGTGTTTATGCGGGTATTGTGAGATATTTGAGCGAAAAAAAAGAAGGGTAGCGGGCTAAAAACATAAAATCATTTTTACCTTCCCCCGTTCATAAATTTTAGAGTAAACGGGGGGTTGTTTTTTATGGGAAGCAAAAGGGAACGCTGGAAGGAAAAAGTAATGCGGGCGTTGGAAATACCCGGGGAAGTAGTCCTCGACCTTCCCCGGCTGGTTTTTACCGGAAACCGGCAGGTACGGGTGGAAAATCACCGCGGAGTGATAGCATACAGCAGCCAGGAAGTCAGGGTGCGGGTAGAAAACGGCGAACTTGTTTTTCAGGGAGAAGGGTTATCTTTGGGAGCCATTTTACCAGAGGAACTGGTGGTTGAGGGGAAGATCCATTCTTTAACTTACCGGGAAAACTGAGGGCGGGGGATGAAAGGGTGTTTTTGGCTCGCTTTTGGTCCCTGATTTTTGGCTACATTCGCATCGTGGTTACCGGTTCGAATTTAGAAAAATTTATTAATATGGCCGTAAGTCGCGGCCTCCAACTGTGGGACATTAAGCATCTGGGAGATAACCGGATGGTAGCCCGGGTGAGCTTAGCTGCCTTTAGGCCTTTGCGCCATATCGCCCGGCGTACCGGTTGCCGCATAAAGGTGACCGGACGAAAAGGGTTGCCTTTTTCCTGGGGGCGGGTGCGGCGGCGCCGGATGCTGCTGGCAGGAGGGGTTATTTTTTTTGTCGCTCTGTATGTGTTGTCCTCTTTTGTCTGGAGCGTGGAGGTGAAAGGGTGCCGGCGCCTTTCTGCTCGACAAATAATTGCAGCGGCGGAAACAGCAGGATTGAAACAGGGGCAGTGGAAGAAAAGGATTGAGCTCAGGCAGGTGGAGGAATATATTCGCGACCACGTGGAGGGTATTGCTTGGGTGGGGGTTGAGATCAAAGGGACGCGGGCGATAATCGAAGTTGTCGAAAAGGTTCTTCCTCCTCCCCAGGATAACCGTCCGGCGGATCTGGTAGCCGCCAAAGCGGGTTTGGTGGAAAAGGTGCTGGTTTTAAAAGGGACGCCGGTAGTTAAGGAAGGGGATATGGTGGAGAAAGGCCAGCTCCTCATTCGGGGAGCGGAGGGAGAGGAAACAGGAGAGGCCGGGGAGAAGAAGGATGAAGAAAGAGAAAAAAAGGTTAAATATCGCTTCCTGCGGGCCCAGGGGTCGGTAAAAGCCCGGGTTTGGTATGAGGCATACGGCGAGGCTCACTTGATAGAAAGAAAGGAGAAGGAGACAGGCCGGGAGACGGAGGCCTGGGCGCTGCGAATACCCGGCCATCGTTGGATTTTGCGGGGACCGGCAACCCCCCCTTACCCCCGTTTTCGCGTCCGGGAAGAAGTTTTCCAGCCCGGCTGGAGGAATCTTGTTCTTCCCGTCGAAGTAGTACATATCACCTACCGGGAGGTCCACCCGGTTACCATCCGCCGGACTGCTCGGGAGGCGCTGGCAGAAGCAACCAGAAGGGCCTGGGAATATTTACAAAAGCAGCTCCCGGCCCAGTACGAAAAAAAAGCTCAACGCCAGCAGGAAATTCGAACAGTTGACGAAAATCTCAGGCGGGTTAAAATATACATAGAAACCATTGAAGAGATTGCTGTACCGCGGGTAATAAAAACCGGGCAGCCGCGCTGAAGGAGGGTAAAGTTATTGAACGGGCCGGCCGAGGCCAGAGTTGTCCTCCGCAGTACCGAAGAAGCGGTTAAAATCGTAGGTCATTTGGACGAAAACCTGCGCCTGCTCGAGCAGGCCTGCGGGGTAGATTTTATCCTGCGGGGCGACGAGTTGATTATTTTCGGACCAGAAGAAGGGGTCCAGCGGGCGAAAGTGGTGGTGGAGCAACTGCAGGGCTTAGCTCGGGCGGGGATGGATGTGAGCAGCCGGGATGTTCTTTACGCTCTTAATCTCGCCGAAAAGGGAAACGGCGAGCGGCTGGTAGATTTGACCGATGAGGTATTGCTAACTACTTACCGGGGAAAAGTAATTAAGCCCCGGACTCATTCTCAGAAAGCCTACATCGAGGCAATAAAAAATAACGACATCGTTTTTGGCATCGGGCCGGCTGGAACCGGGAAAACCTACCTGGCGGTAGTGATGGCAGCTTGGTTTCTGCGGACCCGCCGTGTGGAGAGGATTGTCCTTACCCGGCCGGCGGTGGAAGCTGGGGAGAAGTTAGGCTTTTTGCCCGGAGACTTGCAGGAAAAAGTCGATCCCTACCTGCGTCCTCTCTATGATGGCCTGTACGACATTTTTGGGGTAGAAAAAACTCAGAAGTACATGGAAAAGGGAATTATCGAGGTAGCACCCCTGGCTTACATGCGGGGACGGACGTTGGAAGAGGCCTGTATCATTCTGGATGAAGCCCAGAATACTACTTCCGAGCAGATGAAAATGTTTCTTACCCGTCTGGGGACGGGTTCCAAAGCTATCATCACTGGGGACGTTACCCAGATTGACTTACCCCGAGAGAGGGTTTCCGGCCTGGTGGAAGCCCGGGAGATCTTGCAGGGGATTGAAGGGGTGGCTTTCTGCACTTTTGATTCCGGGGATGTCCAGCGACATCCGCTGGTGCAAAAGATAATCAGGGCCTACGAGAGCAGAGGCTAAACTGAGGGATACGGGGAGCAAGAGGGCTGTATACCCCTCTTTTCCCTTTTGTTTTTTCTGTGCTTGTTTACAGGAGATGTTGGAGCGATGAGAAGAGGGCGCGATTTGCTGAAAAAGTTTTATCGCGAAAAATTTATTCCTTTTCTTAAAGACACCACTTTCCGCAGGATTGTGGCGGCTGTCCTGTTTTTTTTCGTCATTACCGGTATTTTGGCATACAATTTTGTCCCGGAAAGGTATAATTTTCAAGTTGGAGCGGCGGCGCCCAAAACCATTAAAGCTCCGCGAACGGCGGAGTTTATCGACCGGGTGAAGACGGAGGAGGCCCGCCAGCGGGCGGCGGCTAAAGTTAACAAAGTCATGGAAGAAGACCCCAGTGTAGCAGGGGCTGTGCAGGAGAAAGTGGGAAAAGTTTTTGCTGCCATCCGGCAGGTAAAAGGGGAGAAATTAGAAGAGGCTGCCAAGGTCAGAAAACTCAAAGAGGGGATTGCTCTTCCCGTTAGCGACGATCTCCTCCTGTTTCTCCTGCAGGCCGATGAGGTTAGTTTGCAGAAGGTGGAAGAAGCAGCAAAGCAAATTGTGCGGGAAGTCTACAGTAGCAGCATAAGTGAAGAAAGCTTGCCGCAGGTCAAGGAGCGGATAAAAAAGGAAAAAGTCGAGCCCCTTCCTTATCATCCCCGTTTTAAAGAGTTTTTGCAAATAATGATGGACGAGCTTCTCCAGCCCAATTTGAAGTACAACCGGGAAGAGACGGAAAGAAAGAAAAGAGAAGCCATGAATTCCGTTGCGCCGGTGCGGGTAACGGTGCAGAAAGGGGAAAAAATAGTTGGCGAAGGGGAAATAATCACTGAGGAAATTTTGATGAAGATGGAAAACTTAGGGTTGCTCCGCCCCTATTACATGTACCGGGCTCTGATAGGTTTGAGTTTGCTGGTTGCCCTCTCCATGGCGCTTATTTTGGTTTACCTTTATCACTACCGGCGTTCGATTTACGAGGAAGACCGGTATCTGCTCCTTCTTGGTATCATCTTTACGGCTGTTTTGCTGATTGCCAAGCTGGTTGTTTCCATCAATATAGGTGGGTCAACAACCTCCCAGACGCTGATGGGTTACCTGGCGCCGGTGGCGGCGGCCAGCCTTCTCATTGCCATTTTGCTGGACCGCAACCTCGCCCTACTGGTGACGGCCATTCTAGCGGTGATGGTGGGCATTATTACCGGTAATCAACTGGGGCCAGCTTTTACCGCACTGGTGTCGGGAACGGTAGCCGTGTTCAGCGTCTCCCACTTGAGCCAGCGTACCGACTTGGCCCGGGCCGGCTTTTTCTACATCAGCGGAGCGACCATAGTGGCTATCTTAGGAATGGAGCTGGCTACCCGGAGTACTCTCGCTGGAGTGAGGTGGGTGGACGTTCTCTTACTGCCGCTGGTGGGGTTGGGGAACGGAATTTTCTCGGCGGTAGTGGCAGGAGGAACTCTGCCGTATCTGGAAACGGCTTTCGGTATTACTTCTGCCATGCGGCTCCTGGAGCTGGCCAATCCCAACCATCCCCTCCTCAAAAAGCTGCTGATGGAGGCTCCTGGCACCTATCACCACAGCATTATGGTGGGTAACTTAGCGGAAGCGGCGGCGGAAGCGGTGGGAGCCGATTCGGTGCTGGTGCGGGTAGGGGCCTATTTCCACGACATCGGCAAGCTCAAGCGTCCCTACTTTTTTATCGAGAACCAGTTTGGCATCGACAATCCCCACGACAAAATAGCTCCTTCCCTGAGTGCTTTAATCATAACTTCCCACGTCAGAGACGGAGTGGAGATGGCCCGGGAGGCAGGGTTGCCCCGGGAAGTGGTGGATATTATCGAGCAGCATCACGGGACGAGCCTGGTTTCTTTCTTCTATCACCGAGCGGCGGAAGCGGACAAAAATGAAGTGGTGCCGGAGGAGAGTTTCCGGTACGAAGGGCCTAAACCCCAGACCAAAGAAGCGGCCCTGGTAATGCTGGCGGATACGGTGGAAGCAGCAACCCGGACTTTGCAAAAACCCACTCCTGGCAGGCTGGAAGGTATGGTTCGGCGTTTGATCAAAGAGAAGCTCAATGAAGGCCAGTTGGAGGAGTGTAATCTGACTTTCCGCGACCTGGACCTGATTGCCGGCGCTTTTTCCCGCGTGCTGAGCGGATTTTTCCATCACCGCATTGAATATCCGGAGTCGGTGATCAAAGAGCTGGAAAGGAGAAAAAGCCGCGATGCCGGTATACGTAAGCAATGAGCAAGACAAGGTATACGTGGGCAAGGACCTGATTAAACACCTGGAAAAATTAGGTTTCTTTGTCCTGGACGGGCAGGGTTTAGGCGTTAGGGAAGCGGGGATTATCCTGGTGGACGATGAGGAAATCCGCCGTTTGAACAGAGAATACCGGGGAATTGACAGCCCTACCGATGTCCTTTCCTTTGCCCTCAATGAAGGTGAAGAAGTGGAAGGAGCGGACTTTTTGTTAGGAGACGTCTACATTTCCATGGAAAGGGCTGTGGCCCAGGCAGAGGAATACGGCCATTCTCTCTTGCGGGAAGTGTCCTTTTTAGCTGTTCACGGGCTCCTGCATCTCTTAGGCTACGACCATCAGACGGAGGAAGAACGGCAGCGGATGCGGCAGAAGGAAGAAGAAATCTTAGAGGAGTTCGGCCTGCCCCGGTGAACAGGAGGGTTTTCCTTGCGCCAAAAAAAGCGGTCGTGGACAAGTACTTTTGCTGCCGCCCTCCGCGGGATCGGCGAAGCGATTAAAGAGGAGAGAAATATGCGCGTCCACTTAGCGGCGGCGGCAGGGGTGGCTGTTTATATCGCCGTTACTCGACCGGAAAAGGTAGAGCTCTTTTTTCTCCTGCTGGCGGTATTTTTGGTTTTAATAACCGAAATGATCAACACAGCTCTGGAGAGAACGGTGGATCTGGCAACCGATGAGTACCGGGAACTGGCCCGGCAGGCCAAGGATGCGGCGGCCGGTGCCGTTTTGCTGGCGGCAGTTTTTGCCGTACTGGTGGGTATTATCACCGTCTTTTTTTAGGAGGATAGCCGATGGAAAAGATAACTGAAGAGGTCTGGGAAAAACTTTTTGCCAGGGCCCGCGAGGCTATGGAAAACGCTTACGCTCCTTACTCCCGTTTTCGGGTGGGGGCAGCTCTGCTGGCCAAAGATGGTCGCATTTTCGCCGGGTGCAATGTGGAAAACGCCTCCTACTCTCTTACCATCTGTGCTGAACGGGTTGCAGTGGCAATGGCGGTGGCTGCCGGCTGCCGGGAGTTTATCGCCTTGGCTCTGGTCAGCAGCGCTGACGACTATATTTACCCGTGCGGAGCATGCCGGCAGGTCCTTATTGAGTTTGCTCCAGCTATGCCGGTAGGAGTGACGGGGCCGCAGGGGTTAAAAGTGGTAACGGTGGCAGAACTTTTGCCCGCTCCTTTTGACAGTTCGGTACTCCAGCCCCGGAGCGGGAAATAAAATTTTTGGCAGGAGGGAAAAATGGAAAAACAAGTTACGCAAAGGGCAGAAAAGGAAAAAAAGCCTTTCAAGTCCGGTTTTGTGGCCATAATCGGCCGTCCCAATGTGGGTAAATCTACCCTGATGAACCTCATCATGGGACAAAAACTGGCCATAATGTCGGACAAACCCCAGACCACCCGGAACAAAATTCGCTGCATTTATACCTCGGAAGAGGGGCAGATCATCTTTATCGATACTCCTGGTATTCACAAGCCCCTGCACCGCTTAGGGGAATACATGGTGCAGCTTTCCCTGAAAACCATGGCTGAAGTGGATGTGATTTTGTATGTCATAGAGGCCTGCTCACCCTTAGGAGGCGGGGACAGGTATATTCTCAAACAGTTGCAGCAGGTTAAAACGCCGGTGGTGCTGGCGGTCAACAAAATGGACTTGGTGAAACGGGAAGACAGCGTTGACGCCCTTATTGACAGCTTCCGCCAGGAGAAGGAGTTTGCTGCCGTGATAAAACTTTCTGCCCTGACCGGAGGGTATCCCCACGAGTTAATTCGGATTTTGCTGGACCTGTTGCCGGAAGGTCCCATGTACTACCCCGCTGACGTGATCACCGAGCAGCCGGAGCGGTTTATTGTGGCCGAACTTATCCGGGAAAAGGTTCTTCACCTCACCCGGGAGGAGATTCCCCATGCGGTGGCGGTGGAAGTAGAGGAAATGGTCAAACGCAAAAACGACCTGGTTTACATAAGGGCGATCATTTACACCGAGCGGGACTCTCAGAAGGGTATTATCGTTGGGAAGAACGGCAGTATGCTAAAAAATATCGGTACTTTAGCCCGCCAGGAAATTGAGAATCTGCTGGGTTCCAAAGTTTATCTGGATTTGTGGGTCAAGGTAAAGAAGGATTGGCGTAACAAAGAATCTTTCCTCCGGCCCATGTTTGCCCGAGAACTGGAATAAAAAATTTTTTTGCGAACGGTAGGAAAAGGGAAATCACCCCCGAAGAAATATAGTGAATAAAAAAATATTAGCAATTTCGGTAATCACGGGGGTGGGAAGATGAAAAAAAGAACAGCAGTCCTGCTGCTGGCACTGATGCTGGTGATGTTGCCGCTGGCGGCAGGCTGCAGCCAGGAGAAAGGCAAGACGGAGAAACAGACGGTTACCCAGGTGCAGCAGGAAGAGCGGACGGAGGTAAAGCAAAAGGATACGGCTACGGATCCCGAGCAAGCGGCGGTGGAACAGGAACTGGACAACCTGGATAAGGAACTGAACCGGCTGGACGACGGTGAACTCGATGCGGAGCTGAACAGTTTCAATTGAGGGGGTGGAGGACATGAGGAGAAGAGTAGCGTTGCTTTTGGCCCTGCTTCTGGGCGGAAGCCTCTTGTTGCCAGGAGCGGGAATGGCGGCTCCGGGACAGGTTAAAGAGCGAGTGGAGCAGAAACGCCAGGAGATTCAGGAACGGCGGGAAGCCTGGCAGGAGATCAAGGAGGAACTGGCCCTGGTGAAGGAAAAACGGGCCCAGGTGAAGGAACTTCGGCAGCAGATTATTTCTCTCCGCAAAGAGCTGCGTGATTTGGCCAGGAAGGCGGCCCAAGAGGGGGACAAAGAAAAACTGCAGCAGGCTTTAGCTAAAATTAAGGAAGCCAAAAAAGTAGTAGTGGAGGCTATTGCTGAAAAGCAGTACCGGGAAAAGGTACGGGAACTGCGTCAGGCCAGGCAGGCAAAAGATAAAGAAGGGGCGAGAGTGGCCCTGCGTGCCATCGCCGACCATCTGGACAAAGTAATTGCCGCTATGGAGGAGGCCATCCAGTATCTGACGGAAGCCAAGGCGGAGCTTCAATAATTTGATTTCCTGATAGGGGGAGAGGCAGGAGAACTTATTCCTGCCTTTTTCTTTTTTCGCCAATTCCGTGTATAATGAAAATTAAGACCTTGGAGGTGAAAGGATGAAAAGTTTGCTTTTGCGGTGGCTGTTAAATGCCGTGGCCTTGATTTTTACCGCCTATCTTGTGCCAGGAATAGAAGTTAAGAGTTTCGGGACGGCGTTGATAGCGGCGCTGGTGCTGGGTATTCTCAATGCGGTAATCAGGCCCCTTCTGCTCTTCCTTACTCTGCCCATCAACTTTTTTACCTTAGGCTTGTTTACCTTAGTGATTAACGGTTTTATGCTCTTCTTGGTGGCCAAGTTAGTGAGCGGCTTTGTGGTAACCGGCTTTTTCAGTGCTGTCATTGGGGCTTTGGTGCTGGCGGTGGTGAGTTTTCTTCTCAATGCCTTAGTGACGGACTGAGGGAGATATGATTGTCAGTGCCAGCAGGCGCACCGATATCCCGGCTTTTTACGGCGAATGGTTAAGGTTTTCCAGCTTTCCTTGCCCTACCGGAAAGATCCGGGACAGCGGCGGGAATGTCTCTGCACCCGGGCGGTGGATGTGGGGGCTTACGGCACCTGTCGGTTTGGTTGTTTGGACTGCTATGGAAGAAACCGCTATCAACGGAGGGATGAAAGGTGAAGTATACTTTGGCCCGGCCGGGACGAATTTTTATTCTTCGCCTGGAAGATGGCGATCGCCTACCGGATACCCTGGAACAATTTGCCCGGGAGCAGGATATCGCGGCCGCCTTGGTTTTTTTCCTGGGCGGCGTTGACGGCAACAGCCGGCTGGTGGTGGGACCGCAGGATGGTTCTGTCTCCCGACCGGTACCAGTTATAACCGGGCTCAGTGGGGTGAGCGAGGCGGTAGGGTTAGGCACCCTTTTCCGCAATGCAGAAGGGAAACCGGTCCTTCACCTCCACGCTGCCTGCGGCCGGGGCAAAGAAACGGTGACGGGGTGTACCCGGGCAGGAGTGGGGGTCTGGCATATTGGCGAAGTGGTGGTTTTGGAACTTCTTACCGGTTCTGCCCGGCGAGAAGTCCATCCCCTTTCCGGCTTTGAGCTTTTGGAAATCAAAGAGGAATGAGGGGGAAGGTGGATTTGCAGTACAAATTAGTGGCTATTGACATGGACGATACTCTTCTCAACGCCGATCTGGAAATCCATCCGGCCAACCGGGAAGCAATTGCCCAGGCTGTGGCCAAAGGGGTAAAAGTGGTAATTGCCAGCGGCCGTATGTACCGTTCTCTTCTTCCCTATTACCGGGAATTAGGGCTGGATACCCCCATCATTGCCTATCAGGGCGCCTGGGTGAAAGACCCGGTGCGGAACGAACTTTGGTACGAGCAGCCGGTTCCCCTGACGGACGCCCTGGAGGTGGTGGCGGAGGCTTACCGTTGGCCGGTGGACATCAACCTTTACTTAGACGACAGGCTGTACGTGGACCGGGACACCCCGGCGGTACGGGATTATGCCGCTATGTCCCGGGTAGATTTTTATCCCGTGGGTAACCTGCTGGACTTTCTCAAAGCACCGCCGGCAAAAATTCTTTTCATCGGTGGCGAAGAAGTACTCCTTCCCATGCAGGACAGGCTTAAGCAACTGTTTCCCCATCTCTTTATCACCCGTTCCAAAGCTCATTACCTGGAAGTAATGCATCCCCGGGCCAACAAAAAAGAAGCTCTGGCCTTCCTTGTTGAACGCTTTTGCCTAACCCCGGAAGAAGTGATAGCCATCGGCGACAGCTATAACGATATCTGCATGCTGCAGTTTGCCGGGGTTGGAGCGGCGGTAGCGGGTGCCCGGGAAGAGGTAAAAGCGGTGGCCGATTTTGTGGCCGCGCCCGGTGATGACGGCGTGGCCCAGGTGATAAGAAAATACATTCTGGAGGGATAGGAATGAACTGGGAGGAAATCAGGAAAAAAGCTGCCGAAAAATTGAAAGGATACTGTCGCGTCTGCCCGCGCTGCGATGGCCGGGCCTGTGCCGGTGAGGTTCCGGGAATGGGGGGGATCGGCACCGGTGCGGCTTTCCGGGCCAATATCGAAGCGCTGGACAGGGTGCGTCTTAACCTGCGCACCATTCACGATGCGGCCGACCCCGATACTTCCGTGGAAATTTTCGGCCGGAAACTTACCACGCCGGTGCTGGCGGCTCCCATTACCGGCACTCCCTACAATATGGGCGGGGCGCTGACGGAACGGGAGTTTATCGGGCATGTTATCAGCGGTAGCCGACTGGCAGGGAGCTTAGGCTTTTCTGGGGACGGAGCCGATCCTGCTATGTACGATGCCGGGATTGAGGCCTTAAAAGCGGAAAAAGGCCACGGCATTCCCGTTATCAAGCCCCGGGAGCAGCAGGCCGTGCTGGAAAGGATCCGGCGGGCGGAGGAAGCGGGAGCAATAGCGGTGGGAATGGACATTGATGGAGCCGGACTGGTAACGATGGCCTTAAAAGGGCAGCCGGTAGGTCCCAAGACCCCGGCTCAGTTGCGGGAACTGATCGCTGCCACTTCGTTGCCCTTTGTGGTGAAAGGAGTTATGAGAGTAGATGAAGCGGAAATAGCGGCTGAATGTGGAGCTGCGGCCATCGTGGTTTCCAACCACGGCGGCAGAATCCTCGACCATACGCCGGGGGCGGCGGAGGTCCTGCCCGCCATTGCCCGCCGGGTGAAAGGGCGGCTCCTCATTTTGGCCGACGGTGGGGTGCGGACCGGTACCGACGTGCTGAAGCTGCTTGCCTTGGGGGCTGACGCGGTCTTAGTGGGGAGACCGGTGGTGGTTGCTGCTTTTGGCGGCGGCACGGAGGGAGTCAAATTGTTGTTAGAGAAAATAACCGCCGAACTGAAACAGGCCATGATCCTCACCGGCTGCAAAACAATAAAGGACATAGACGAACGGGTTATCTACCGGCCGGAGGGAGGGCGGTGAAAAAGTTACTGCTCACGGTACGGACGGCAGAGACACGGGGTAGTGGCCCTTTTTTCTGTGAGCAGAAAAACAGGGTGAAGCTACCCCTTGTCGAAAAATGTCGAAAAATTTTTTGTCGGCACAAGATGGAAAAAGGCGAAGGGCAGAGAATACCTTCCACCAAGAGGAAAAATTACCAGGTTAGGGAGGTATTCTCTGTGTTCGCCCTTTTCCTCCACCGTAAATTCCGGCATCCCCGCGCTATCCTCGCCAGCCTGCTGGTGCTGGCCTTAATTTTTACTGCCATCCCCCTGCCTTTTTTCGGGTCGAATACTGCCCAGGCGGCAGCAGAGAAAAAGCCGGTAGAGCTTGTCGAAAAAAGGACCGCCACCAGCAAGACCTATGACAACGGCGAC
>JASUSC010000039.1 GCA_030446285.1 Eubacteriales bacterium
AGACCGCTATTACCGGACTACATCAGCCGTAAAGTTGCTCAAATAGTTCGCAAAATAGGAATAAAAAAAATAAGGTTTCATGACCTCCGGCATACCCACGCTACCCTGCTCCTCAAGCAAGGTGTACACCCCAAAATCGTTTCTGAACGTCGGGGCACAGTGAAATAAGGATAACGCTGGATATATATTCGCATGTGCTACCGCAAATGCAACGGGAAGCAGTAGAAAAATTAGAAAGGGCCCTTTTATCGAAAAAAAGCTGATGTTTGCAAAATGTTTGCAATCACACAAAAAGCCTCCGGGTTAAAATCCCGGAGGCCTTGATTTTTCTGGAGCTGATGGTGGGACTCGAACCCACGACCTGCGCATTACGAGTGCGCTGCTCTACCAGCTGAGCCACATCAGCACAGCCAAGTTACAGTTACTATTATAGTGTATTTTCTCTTCATTGCAAGGGTTCTTCCCAAATTTTTTTTAATCTTCCCACCCCCTCCCTCAAAAGTTCAAAATTCAAAGGAGCAAACCTTTTTTCTCTTTGACTAATCCTTCAATGATGCCCAGGGCTTCATCACCGGACAAAAGACGACGGTAAGACCTATCCTCCATAAGGACCTGGTAAATATTACACACCGTCATTTTTCTTTCCGCTTCGAGGAGGAACTCTTTTTCTCTTGTGCAATTCACACCGTCATAGAAAGTTATGTAGGCTGGCAAATTAATTACCGATTGCCAAGGAAACAACGGCCCGGACTTGGGGACTTCGAGAGGCAAGAATTCGTGGATGTTGGCCTTGGCCTGAAAGTCGGCAGGCTGACGGAGAAGGTCGGTGGCAGAAGGTGAAGAGGCCCGATGGGGAACAGCTAGCCCGCTTTCGTTTCATGGGGTACATAAAGTTCGCATTATCTTTTTCACATAGTCCCCCTCTTGAAAAACCAGCGGATATTCTTTTTCTAAATCGTCTTTTGACTTGCCTACGGCATCCCTGATCCAGTTAAGCGGGGTAGAGGTGAGAACAAATCCGCTCAGGTGGATTTTTTTAGTTTGAAATTCCGCCCGCTGGCTTAAGGCCCTTAAAGACCCCAGGGCAGCAAATTTATCAGCGCTACCGCTTAAACCATCATGGTGCAAGCCATGGGGATCAATAAAGCAAACGTGGGTTTTTCCGTTTCGCTTGTTATAGAGCCACAGGATGAAGTCCGGATAGAAGCCGCTACGGTGGAACAGGCCAATGCCGGTACCCGCCAGGTTGCGTAGTAGGTAAAGTTCGCAGTCTTGCAGTTCGGGATCGTTGTGATATAGCTCCCAGTACTCTCGAAGGTCGCGCACAAAGCGGATTTCGTCTTTGTTGAGTGGGGGTGGAGTTACCGACACGGCCTGCTTCCAGGCCCGCCCGCCTTCGGTGAGAAGGGGATTGAATAAGCTGCAGTCCATGTACAAGCGGGGAAGGGGTTCGCCATCATCATAGGTGGGCACGCCTTTCTTGAGCAGGTCTTCGATTTGCGCTAAGAATTCCCCCGGGCACACGCGGATGCGATATTCGCTCAAGATTCGCTTGTCACAAGCAGAGAGGTATGCCGGTTCCACATTCTGGCTTTCAGCTTCGCGTTCTTTCATGCGCATGAAACGGTCGGTGTAGGTTTTGAGAGCTTGGGATGCCGCCGCCTGCAGGCGTTCCGGGTCGCAGGCTTCTCCAGCGGGCATCTTGATGGTACAGCGCTGACGCAAAATACCGGGGAGGGCCAGCGGATCAATCCTCAAGTTAGCATAGCCGCGCGCCGCTTTGTGTTCCAGCAGATCTAGGTAGAGGCGCTCTAGGTTCAACACTTGCCGATAGTGGCTACTTCCAAAGTCAATGGTCACACCATCGGCCCTTTGGCCAGCCACCGTCTGGCCCGCTCTGTGCGATGTCAGCAGCACCAGCTGCGGGGTCAGATCGAGCTGCACCTCTGGGCCTCTGTCGTCCAGCGTCCAGGTAAGCGCATGGGGGTCAAAATCGGATCTCTTCTGGGGTACGGGCAGTTTTTGTTCCGGCCAAGGATCTAGGCGTTTTACCGGTAGAACAAACTCCTTGCCGATGTCTTCGTTTTCTAGCATTTTTCTAAAACGGTCGATGTAATCAGCGTTCCAACTGAAGATAAACAAGGTCTCCAAGAAGTGGATGTCTGCTGGATGAGGGTTCTCCTTTAGCGCCGCGCTGCGCTTGAGGCTCATTTCTTTCCCTTTGAGCCGCACGCCGCGCCCGAAGAGTTGAATCACCTGCGAGCCTTCGTTCTTGCCGATGTTAAGTAACCCCATGCAAGAGACGCGCCAGGACGACCACCCTTCAATGAATTTCTTAGCCCCAATGAGCACGTGAATAGGCGATTCATGGCGGCCGACCTGCTCAAAGAGAGACTGTGTGAAGCTGTCTTCCTGGACGGTGATGCTCAAGTGTTCACGAAGGTAGCTTTTGAAGGCGGACACATCCCCGATGTTGATGACGCCGAAATAGGGAGCTTCCCCTTCTGCGGCGGAGAGGCGTAACCCCAGTTCCCCGTTGGCCTGCTTGATCTCCCACACCTCCAGTCCCCCGCTACCGTGAAACACCTCAGCGCGGATGCTGTCGTACACTTCCCATGGGTCCCAGCCGCGCAGGTACTTAATGTGGGGTGCAAACAAATCCCGGCCACCTTCAGCGTCCTGAAAGCCGCTGTTGCCGCTCAGGATACGCGCTATCACATCTATAGCCCATTCCGGTTCTTCTAAAAAGCGCTTCAAAAAGGCCACCACCTCAGCCACGTCGCTGCGGCGCCGGCTGTCGCGGGTGTACAGGGCGTTGACGCTGCTGCCCAAGAGTACCCACAGCGGCTTCTCCAGGTTGTAGGGCCGGAATTCCACTTCGCGCTGCCGGTAGAGCCATAGTTGGTGGTAGAAAGTGAGCAGGCCGCCTACCAGCAGTTCGTGGGCCTGTTCAGCGCGGGCACGGGTTAGGTTCAGCACGCAGAAGTCCTTACCGTAGCCGTCACCGTAGAAGTGGCCGTAAGAATAATCGAACAGGATGGCCCGCCCGTATTCCTGAAGCAGTTCTTTTTGCGCCTTTTTGTTGGCGGCGCCGATGGCTTGGGCGAAGGTGGCACTGTATTCCAGCAGGAAGCCGCCTTCGCTTAAGTACTTCTGGCGACGCTTCCAGGCTTGCGCCTCGCTCCCCGTGCCCTTGTGGCCTTCGTCCACGATAACCAAGTTGTTCTGACCGATCTCCTCCAGCGCCACGCTCACGCCGTCCCGGGATGGCTCCTCGGCCAGCTTGTGGATCTCAATGACCTTGACTTTGGGACCAAACAGACCACCGCGGCCGTGGGGATCTTCAATGAACAGGGCGGCATCCAGGCCGCTTTTCCGTAGTTCGCTCAAGTGCTGGGCAGAAAGGCCTTCATTGGGAGTGATAAGCAGTATGTTATCAAACTCCGCGCGACCGTCCGGACGGATCACCAGCGCCTCGGGGTGACGGCCATGCTCTAGATAGTGTAGCACCTGCCAGATGTTGACGTGCATGAGGAGCGTTTTGCCGCTGCCGGTGGCCATGAAGAAAGCCAAGCGGCGCAAGTCGTTGGGGGAGAAGTCCGGGAGGTCGGCCAACGCGGACTCCTCCCTTTTCAGGTCCTGCAAAAAGGCGTTAAGCTCCGCCGCGAAGTCTCCAGGGTCCTCCGTCAGGCGGTCGAGGAAGATCTCGGTGTAGAGCAAAGCCAGGTATTGGAAGTAGCGAAAGCCCTGGAAATCGCGGCGGACCCGGCGCAGGCGGGCTTCATAGGCCATCACGCGGCGGTCGTACTCTTCCAGCCGGTCGCGGGGGATGCGCAAATCCGGCTGGGTAACAAGGCGCCCGAAAAAGTGGCTTTGTCCCGTGCCTTCCGGGCCTTCGGGAAGCGGACGGAGCAGGTTTTTGAGCGTTTCGAAGTCTTCAGCGCCCAGCAAATGATGCAGGTAGCGGTTGAGGACCAGGTATTCTTCCAAGCGGGGCATAATCAATTCTCCTCCCCCTGCATCATAAGCCGTTTGAACAACGGGTCCAGTGAGGCAACGCCCGGCGTGGGAGTGTCGCCGTTGATCAGGATTTCGTCCCAGGTTTCGCCGTTTTCCGCCATTTCTTTGATTTTCCTTTCCAGGAAGGCGCGTTCGGCCTCCCCATCCAGGCCCTTCATATCCCGCCAGATGACCAAAATGCGGCGCTTGTTTTCGCGGTCGGCAGCCTTGACGGCGCGGTAGGCGCGCCCTTGGTGCTCCCAGGTCTCGTAGCGCTTGACGCGCAGGCCGTAGAGGTAGTTGAAGGTCTCCACCACGTCCACCGGCTTCCGGATCGGGCCGTCATCGGAGAGGATTTCCAGACTGTAGGCGAAGGGATGGGCAAGATCGAGAGTGCGCAGGCAAGTTTCGGCTTCCCGTAAGGGCAGTTCTATCCAGTAGCGCAAGGAATAGGCGTCCTCACCGGCCAGGGCTTTGTAGGCGCCTTCGTGTTCGGCGGCGCGCTCCAGCGTAGAAGGCGCAGCCAAGTTGTGCAGGGCGTCCTCGTAGGACTCCAGGCGAAGGATTTTGACCAGCCGCGGCGTGCGTTCGGCCTCTTCGGATGTGGCCTCCCGCTTGGGCTTGCCATCTTTCCACTCCGGCGTGTACATCACCTTGGCGATGCGGGGCAAAAGCACGGTGTCGAAGTACTCGCCCATCTCCACCAGGATGAACTTCCGCCGCCCGCCGTCTTCACGGTTCAGATTGATGATGGCGTGGCCCGTGGTACCTGAACCGGCAAAGAAGTCGAGGACGATGTCATTCTCACCCGCTCCGATGGTTATCACACGGGAAAGAAGCCGCACCGGCTTGGGCGTGCCAAACACCTCTTCTTCTGCAGTAAGCATACGCTTGAGTTCCTGCTTGCCCTCCTGGTTGTGACCCACCTCTTTGTAAGGCCAGATGGTGAGAGACGTGATTCCTTGTTTTACTTCAGAAAGAAACCGCTTCAGGGCAGGCACGCCATTCCCGTCCGGGCCAAACCAGATCCGGTTGTCAGCAATGAGTTCTTGTAATCGCTCTTTCGAGACTCGCCAACAGTACCCTTTAGGCGGATATACTATCCTCCCAGAGGGAGTAGTAATGGGGTAGTCATACTCCGGGGAATAGGTTTTGACAGATAAGTCGCCCGGTTTCCACGGCCCACGCGGGTCGTTATCGGGGTTTTGGTAGCGCTTATCCTGCGCTTCCGTGCGCGGCAAAAGCCCGGGACGCCAGACTTCTTTGCGTCTGGCGAAGGCGATCAAAAAGTCGTGGTTGTCCGAAAACCAGCGGGCATCGTTTTGTGGTGCGTACTTCTTCTGCCAAACGATGTTGTTTACGAAGTTTTCGGCTCCGAACGCGGCCTCCATCGCCATTCGAAGCCGCGCCTGCTCGCCGTCATCGATGCTCACAAAAATAACCCCATCCTCCCGCATCCACTCCCGCGCCAGCTTAAGCCGCTCCTCCATCATGGCCAGCCAGGAGGAATGCTGGTAACGGTCTTTGTAGATAAACTCATCGTTGCCCGTGTTGTACGGCGGGTCGATGTAGATACACTTCACCTGCTCCCGGTAGCGCTCCATAAGGAGTCGCAACGCCTGGTAGTTTTCACCGTGCACCAGCAGCCCATCGGTGGCCTCATCTACGTCGTCGAAGGGCAGCGCCTCCAGCAGGCGGCGGACAAAATCGCGGTCAAAGTATTTGGTATGCACCGGCAGGGTGGGATGGGCTTCCAGGAAGGCTTCGTTGATCGCGCCTTCTTGGTTGAACAGATCCTTTTGCGGCTCCAGCGCTAGCCAGGCGCGCCACTCCTCAAGTTGCCCTTCGTTTTGTAGAATCTCCGGCCAGAATTCCCGCGGCACGTGCTGGATGGGGACAAGGTAGTCTACGCCCAAGATGAACTTTTTCTTCTCAAACAGGCGCTTCTGAGCGTCCTCAATATTCGCCAAAAACTCAATGACCTTTTCAGCCAGCTTACGAAAGACGCGCACTACCCGACGCTTGGCCTCCAAATCGGCTTCACTCGCTTCCAGATCCATCAAGTGGATGACCTGATCCTTTATGTAGAACTCCAGCTCGCGCCGCAAAAAGCCACGTAGGTCTTTGTGGATGAAGTAGTCGCTGGTATTGCGGCGGCAGAAGTGCGAAAGACGCTTGAGAAGAAGAGGCAGTTCGGGCTTGCCGTCGGCAATCTCCTTTTCCCTTCGCTGGTCTCGCCGGAGCAAGGCGCGTAAACCTTCATCAGGAACAGCCTCCAAAATCCGGGGCAGGGCCTCCTGCAAGATGGCCTCCTGGGCTTTGCTGTTTGAACCGTAACGCTCAGCTTCTTCTGGCGTGGGCAGGCGGTACTCGAAGGGCAGGACAAACTCGTGGGTCTTTTCGTCATAGGTCGCTAGATCCGGCCGGGGGAAGAAGTAGCGCGTGTTTCCCTTGGTGTTGTCTTTGGGGATGGAGGCTTCAGTCATGGTGAAACGCACCCGGTACTTACCCAGAAGATCCTGTACCTTGAAGGCGTAGTCCCGGAAGCGCTCGGCGGTCTTGACGTAGTGCTGGCCGCGGTTGGCCCAGTGGACGAAAACCTCCTCGCCGCTATAGGGCACGGCATAGGTCTCTCGCGCCCCGTAACGGCGCTTAGGAATGAAGTCGCCATCCTCGTAATAGCGGCGGAAAAAGTTGTACAGGTGGTTAAAAACTTCGGCCTTGTGGGCATCGGTACTCTTGATGGCAGCCACCTTTTGGCAGGTAGCTTCGTATCGCTCCACCAACTCACGCACCACTTTAATACTGCTTTGCCGGTATTGCGGCTGGATCTCGCCAGTGGGCAGAAGGGCGTCTTCAGCGATCTGCTCCCGCACCTGTTGGGTCAGAGCATCCAATTCGGCTTGCAAGCGTTCCTTCTCCTCACCAACAACAACCTCGAAAGCAGCGTCCACTTCACGGGGCAATTGTTCGTCGATAAAGGCATTGATTTCCGCCCGCTTCAGGTGGAACAATCGATAGAGGCCGAAGTCTAAGTCAGCAAAGTCGAATTGGAAAAGCTCTCGAAACAGGGATTGGAGTTTTTTTAAAGCCTCTTCCTTTGTCATCGATTGTCCTCCTCAACCCAAACAACTCGCTTAGTTCTGTTTTTCGACATATTCCTCTTCTTCCCTGCTTGCAACTGGTTTTTCAGGAAGCAAAAGGCTACGTCCCAAGGCAACCTGCCCCAGACACCATAGTACGCCGAAGACGAAAGCGGCTACCGTAGTAACGGTATTTTGGCATACTCTCTCTCCTGGTCAAAATGTTAGCTAAGTAAAAAAAACGTAAAAAGTAAAAAAGCCGGGAACCAGGGAAATTTTCCCGGCCTGTGGGCAAATATTTTTCAGTGCCACCTAACAGGCTGGCAGCTTCCTGCTGGCCTGCTTTCCTGCTGGAGCTATCCTCTTCGCGTGTCTACCTAGGGAGCGGCCTCGAGGCCTTTTCCTTGGCCTCTGTGCAGAGGGTGAATTCTTCAGGCAACTTTCCTGTCAAGGGCCCTTAATGGTCCGGAAAAGGCTGGTCCTCCAGTACCCGCACGATGTACAGGTCCATCTGTTTGCTCAAGTCCAGCTCCTGCCATTCTCCAGCTTCCTTTTTCCCTTCCGGCGGCAGGAGACGAACGATGGGCCGGGCCTGCTGCCCCTTATTGACATCAATTACCATTCCCACTTCTCCGTTGCTCAATTCCACCACCGTACCGATGGGATAAAGGGCCACGTTTTCCATAAAGACCCGTACTATTTCCGGGTCAAATTTGCTTTCCGCCTCCTTTTCAATAATAGCTGCCGCCTCATGCGGTAGGTAAGCCCGCCGGTAGGGACGGTCGGAAATAAGGGCATCGAAAACATTGACCACAGCTACTATGCGGGAGAAAAGATGGATTTTTTTCCCTTTCAGTCCCTTGGGATAGCCGGAACCGTCAAGACGCTCGTGATGTTCTAGGGCAACGCGGGCTACCAGCGGATCCAAGTCGGCACAGCGGCGTAGGATCTCATAGCCGGCTATGGGATGTTTGCGCACCTGGGCCATCTCTTCGTCGGTAAGGGGACCAGGTTTATAAAGAAGGTCACCGTCCAGCATGGTCTTGCCAATATCGTGGAAAAGGGCTCCCAAGCCTAAAATGCGCAATTGGTCTTCCGTAAGCCCCAGCAAGACTCCGGTGTAAATGGAAAGGGCACAGACGTTGACGGAATGGGCAAAGATAAAACTGTCGCAAGTACGAACATCGGTAAGGGAAATCATCTGACAGGTGTTCCGGCTTACTTCCCAGATGATTTTCTGCACCCCGGCCTCCACGCTGGCCAGGTCTGCTTCGGAACCCTTCACCAGGTGCTGAAAGGCCTTTTTCAGGATTTTTATCGCTTCTTCCCTGGTTTCATCGGAAATAAAATCAGTAGCTTCCACATCCTCCAGCATAAAGTCCTTTATAAAAACACGGCTGATGCCCGCCTTTTTCAGCCGGGCAATGCGCCGGTTGTTGAGAACGGAGTCTTCATCCAGCAGGAGGCCGCCCCTCCCGTCGCGCACTTTGCAGGCCAAAACCATTCCTGGTTTCAGCTTGTTGACGGGTATCTTTCGCATTAGCCAGCCCTCCTCATAAAAGACAAAAGACCGTGCTAGTATATTCGCTGTCAAAGAGTTAATTCCTTTTTCCTCAACCTCAAAAAGAAAAAATGCAGCTTACAAAAGCCCGGCCTTTCTCCGCCGGTACCATACCATGGCCACAGCAGCCGTGAGAAGGAGGAGAATTCCTGCCAACAAGGCCTTTTCCCGGTCAAGAGGGTGGGACAGAGGTCTTCCCGGGCTAACAATCTGCAAAGAGTCCGCGTGCAGATCCAGCTCGCCATAGTGCTCGGGGCAGGCCCGGTGGAAAACTCCTTCCACCAGCACTGTATCACCCCGGAAGCGATAGCTGCCGGTATGGGTTATTTTCTTCGCTTCTTCGTAAGGCAGCCAGACTCCTATCGCGGCAGAACTGTCGGCCACGTTAACCCAGGCAAAGTTGCCCCGCTTCATCACGTCGCCGATAACTTCACCGCTGATGGTTACCCGCTTCCCGTCGTACTCCCTGCTCTTTTCGATTAAATCGTTGACCGGCACCGGTGCCGCTCCTGTAAGCACCGGCCTCCAGAAAATTATTGCCACTGCCAGGAAGCTTAAGTAAATTAACCTTACCCTTTCTCCCCTTCTCATCTGTTTTTCAACCCCGCAGCGATATAGGCAAACATGGCAAAGACAGACATAAATTCAAGTCTTGCCAGCCACATCATGATGATATACAGAACCTTCAATCCCCAGGGAGTAGCAGGAGTTGTCACGCCCGCTGAAAGGCCTACGTTACCAGTTACCGAAGCTGCCTCAAACATTGCCTCGAGAAGGGGGTAGCCGGCGAGGAGCCCTCCTACTGTCCCCACCGCAAACATAAACACATAGAGGACGATTATCATCAAAGCCATACGCACATGGCGTTCTCCCAGCACCACTTCCCGGAGATGGTGAAACTTTTCCACCAACACAGAAGTTTCCGGTCTAATCAAGCGCCGAACATCTTCTCGCAGAGCATGGAAAAGGATACCCATCCGGAGCCCTTTAAACCCACCGGCCGTAGAAGAAGCGCTGCCCCCGATGAGCATGGCAATAATTAAAGCCAACAGGGCCAGTTCTCCCCAGTCGTTGATAAACTGACGGGCGTAGACAGTCATAAAACCGGTAGTAGTGTGGCCAGAAATAAGATGGTAGAAACCTTTGCGGAAAACGGCCATCCAGTCAGGATAAATTTTAGCTTTCATGAAGCCTGCGGTAGTGAGCAGGGTGAGAAGGATTAGTGTTACGGTGAATGAGATAATTTCTACATTCTTTCGCAATTCCTGCCGGTCTCCCGACCAAACAGCGTAGTGGAGGGCAAAGTTAAAGGAGCCAACGGTGAAGAAAATTATCGTAAACAACTCGATCAGCAAGCTGTGGTAGTAAAGAATGTTCTGGGACATGGGGGCAAAACCGCCCGTGCTCCAGCCCCCCATAAAAAGCCACAACCCGTGCAGGAATGCCCGGGGCATCTTTATTCCTTCCCCCAGCGCAACCAGAGTAAAAATTAAAGTTCCTACCAGCAGATAAACCACACTGATAAACCATATGGCCCGAGCCGTGTTGCGGACATTAGGAAGAAGTTTTTCATCTTTGGCCTCGCCGACATAAATTTTAAAGGCACCCCCGGCATCGTTCATAAGAAAGGTCAGGGCAAAAACCACCATCCCCTGTCCACCCAGGTAGGTGAGAACATGCCGCCACATGTTGAGGGCATAGCCGGCGTGGTCCAAATCCTGAATCAGGGTGAGGCCGGTAGTGGTAAAACCGCTCATCACGTCAAAGCAAGCATCAAGGTATGATAGGTAGTGGCCGCTTAAATAATACGGAATGGCAGCTAAAAGCATACCGATAATCCAGGAAAAAGAAGCGACCACCATACCATGAGTCCAAGAAATGGGACGTTTCCCTCTGGCACAAATCAGCACAAGAAAAAAGCCAGCCAGTAAACAGGCACAAAAGCCGATGAGAAAATCAAGGGCTGCATTCCACTCGCGCGCAATTATTGCTACAGCAAGGGGGAAAAGCATGGTTAATCCTAAGCCGATAAATATTTTCCCCGAATAATAGCCTATCGTCCTTATATCATCTCGCCTCGTTATCATCTTCATAGTTTGCTCACCTGACAACCAGCCAGCTTATCAACGCTCCAGCACCAATTAGGAGCGCTACGTAAAGCATCTCCACTCCCATTCCCAGGAATACATCTACCGGAGTGTACCGTCGCCGCCGGCTGCGCCGGAACAACCTGGCAAACACTGTTCTCCCTCCTTACTTCCCCAGGAGGATTTGTACCATCTTGTTGCGGCTCTTTTTGCTGACGATAGCCACTATAGCATCCCCGACTTCCAGCACCGTGCGGCCGTGGGGAATGAGCACATTGTCGCCCCGGATAATGGAAACCAGTACGCAGTCCGCCGGCAGCCCCAGTTCTTTTACCTGTTTTCCCGCAGCCGGGGAATCGGCTGGCAAGTCCACTTCCACAATGGAAGCATCACCTTTTTTCATGGTCAGCAGTGTTTTTATGTGCTGGGTAATGAGTTCCGTTTCAATTACCTGAGCAATGATGGCCGTACTACTGATGGCCACATCCACTCCCAGTTGATAGAACACGTGCTGGTTTTTGGGGTTATTAACCCGAGCTACGGTTTTGGGGACGCCAAAATTTCGCTTGGCCAACTGGCAAATCACGAGATTATCTTGGTCTTTGCCGGTTACCGCCGCTAACACGTCCGCCTGGCCAACTCCGGCATCATCAAGGATATCCAAACTAGAAGCATCCCCGTTGATAACCATTATCCCCAGTTCTTCGGCAATAGCTTCACAGATGGCAGGATCCGTTTCGATGACTGTAACCTCGTGTCCTTCGTCCAGAAGCATTTTGGTGAGATAGTAGCCGACTTTACCGCCCCCGGCCACCACAATATACATTTTTTCTCAGCCCCTTCGCCCCTTCTATTCTTCGCCTAGCCGTGGGAGATGAAACTTGCTGCGAATTTTGTCTATCTCCTCTACCCTGGCCGCGCCAACAACCCGGTCGCCTTCCTGAACCACCAAATCCCGCTGGACTACCATGGCTTTGTCATCCCGGATAACTGCCGAGACGGTAAAAACGTGGGGTATTTCCAGTTCGGCCACTCTTTTTCCCGCCATGTACTTGTTAACCGTGATCTCGATAAACTCAATCTCGTTACTGCACAACGCCTGCCGGCAGTCGGCACACAGGATGTGGTTTTTAATGTAGCGGGCGGCAAAAGAGGTTGGACAGACGGTATCAAGACCTAACTGGTGGTAAGCGTACTCCCGCTCCGGGTCGTATATCCTGGCGATAACGCGCGGTACGCCGAAAATCTCCTTGGCCAGCTGGGCTGCCATAATGTTGGTGTTGTCGTCGCTGGTAACAGCGGCAAAAGCGTCAGCTTTCTCAATTCCGGCTTTGCGCAGAATATCTTCGTCAATGCCGGTTCCCACCACAATAGAGCCGTTAAAACCGGAGCCAAGCCGCTCAAAAGCGGAAATGTCCCGATCGATAACCACCACGTCGTGCCCCTCTTCGCTCATCATGGTGGCCAGACGAGCTCCTACCCGCCCGCAGCCGACAATCACGATGTGCATAGCCCAACGCCATCCTTTCCGGCAACATGCAATTTCTTGGAGTTTCCTGAGAATGGCTAAATTTTAGCACCGGCCTAAGCAGCGGTCAAGGAGGGTTTGTTGCCGCACTTGAGCTAAAAATCCCCTTTTTCCCTTTTCTCCACTTTTAAGGCCAGTATCCGTTTTGTTTCTGCCGTTACTTTTGCTTTTTCACTCACTCGCATCCCGACAACAGCTAAGATTTCTTTGCCCTGCGCCACCAGTACCAGTTTATCCCGTTCCTTTCTGGGGATTTTCGCGTCGATGAGAAATTCCTTCAACTTCTTCTGCCCGGGCGCACCGGCAGGGTAAAAAAGGTCCCCCTGCCGCCTGTTTCTCAGTTCAGCGCCGGCAGGAATTCGGTCTGCATCCAAGAGAGTCCATCCCTCTTCCGGCAGAGGCGCAAAGCTTTTCTCCTCTACCACCTGAACCACTACCCTCACCCCTGCCTCCGGAATCTCCGTTACCCCGGGGTGAAGGGGATAGGAAAAGGGTGGTATCTCTTTCTCCCCTTTTTCCCCCTGTAAAAAGTGGTAAGCCCGTCGGCAAACCACGCCGCCCGGAAGAAGGACCTCCCTGCCGTTTTCGCCCCCCAGCGCCAGTTCCCGCACCCGCTCCACTAGGGCCGCCGAGAGAACTCTCCCTTTGCCTTCCTCCCCTGCCAACTGCCAGTACCAGCAACGCAGCACCCGCCGCTGCAGAGCCGCAGGCAGAGTATTAAAAAGCTCAAGGGGCAACCCTTCCTTTCTGGCGTGTTCTTCTAACCAAGCCCGCGCCTGGGCATTCAGGTAGTCGTTCTCCTCCCGGAGAATGTCCGCCATCCGGGCCACCGTCTCTTCCAAAGCCGGGTTGTATTCAAGAAGGAGAGGGATCAGGCGGTGACGGAGACGGTTGCGCAGATACTTGTCCGACAAATTGGAACTGTCGATACGAAAAGGTATCCCGTGCCGGTGGACGTACTCCTCAATTTCTCTTCTCCCCACTGCTAAGAGCGGACGAATGAAAAGTCCTTCCCGCACCGGCTCTATCCCTTTCAATCCTTCCAGACCAGCCCCGCGCAGGAAACTGGCCAGAACGGTCTCCAGTTGATCACCCCGGTGATGGGCGGTAGCGATACGGACAGCCCCCACCTGGGCCGCCACCTCCCGGAGAAAGCGATAGCGCACCTCCCGGGCAGCCGCTTGCAAGGAAAGATGTGGGTGTTCCCGCCGGTAAGCAGCCACATCCCGGGCCGCCACCGTGCAGGGAATTTCCCACTCCCTACAGATCTGGACTACAAAAGCGACGTCCTCTTCCGCTTCTTCTCCCCTTAGCATGTGGTTGAGGTGGGCTACATGCAGGTAAACGCCCAGTTCACCCTGCCCCTCCCGCAGCAAATGCAAAAGGGCCATGGAATCAGGCCCTCCGGATACCGCCACCAGGACCTTCTCTCCAGGTCGTACCATGCTGTGTTTTTTGATATATTGTAAAACTTTTTCCCGCAAGGGAATTCGCCTCCAAAAAAGAAAAACCGGTCTTATATCTGATTATAACCGGTTGGAAAAATTTTGGCCATTTAATCTTTTTAATTTTTTCTACTGCTGGCGCTCCAGCACTACCACCACCACTGCCATATCGTCGCCTTCCTCCCCTCCCAAAGCAGCCGCCTTCTCCACTATTTCCTCGACGATTACCTCCGGGTCATCCCAGCGGAGAGAACGAAGGAACCCCGGCAGCCAAGTGCTCTCTTCTTCCGCCCGGCCGGCATCCACCACCCCATCGGTGACGAGGACGATCACGTCCCCTTCTTCCAACTGCCGCTGCTGGGACTCAACTTCGATAGCGTGCAGCACTCCCACAGGTAAGGAACTGGAGCGAATTTCCCACACCTGTTTCCCCCTCTTTAAATAGCCCGGAGCAGAACCTATCTTGTAAAAATCAGCCCTCCCCGTGCAGAGGTCCACAGCCACCATGTCCAAAGTGGCAAAAGTCTCCTCCCCGGCCCGCAGGGCCATCACAGCGTTGACAATCTTAATGGCGCTCACCCGGTCAAAACCCGTTTCCAGCAGCTTCTCCAAAAGGGTAACGGTGTAATAACTCTCCCGGGCTGCCCGGGGCCCGTTCCCCATCCCGTCGCTGAGGATGGCCACAAAAGTGCCATCCCTGAGCTCCAGCGCCGTGTAACTGTCGCCGGAGAGAACGTTGCCGTCCCGCGCCCGTTTAGCCCCCGCCCACCTGACGCGGTAGCGAGGGGCAGGGGATAACCTGAATTCACAGAAGGGCTCCCCGGTCCGGCGGGTACAGTAGTGCTGGTTGACCACCGCCACCGGCCGGCCCAACAGTTTGGAGACAGCCGGGGCCACCAGTTGACGGCATTCCCCTCTGCCACCGCAACTGGTTCTGTTGATGCATATCTCCGTATACCCGTCCGCCGCAGCCAGCACCCTTAAATCCCTCACCCCCATTCCCTGCCGTACCAGTTCCTTCCGCAACAAATAGCCGGTATCCTCCTGGACCACCATGTCCGTCCGCAGGGAACGGACCAGCCCCTCCATAATGGCCGCCGCCCCTTCCAATTGAAAGGCCAGCACCTGGCGGCTATCTTCCAGTTTGCGCTGCCATTGCCTTAAGGCCCGCTGGTAATCCCCTAAGCAGTTGAGAACGGCCAGCATTTCGCGCAGACGCCGGCAGCGTTTTTCCAGGTCCAGAGGCACCATCTGCTCTTCCACTTTCCCCCGGTGTTCCGCAATTGCCAGCAAATCCAGCAACCGGCGGTAAGTGCGGTAGAACTCCTTCTCCCAACAGGTGCGGTACATAGCGCAACCGCCGCAAACCCGCTCCGCCACGGCATGGAAAAGTCCTGCCAGCTCTTTTTCCTGCTCCTGATGGCTACAGGTTACCTGGGCCAAAACCCCTGCCAGCTCCCGGAACACCCTGGCCAGGTCACCGATCCGGTAAGCAATGGACTCCTTTACTTTCCTATTCCCTAACTCCACTCCCCGCTGGCCTCCTAGCGCCTGCAGCCAGGATTTAACAGGTGCCAACACCTGGGGGGGCAGGAAGGCAAAAATCACGCCGGCGAGAAGGGTTGTCACCAGTTCCAGCCAGAGCCGGTTCTGGTCGTAGAAATACAGGGAAGTAAAAACTGCGGCCAGGAAATAACCGATAATTAGGAAACCCTTCCCCATTCCCCGGAAAGCGGAGGCAATCAAAGCCAGCAAAGCGTACTGCCCGATAAAATCGGACGCCCCTTTGGCACTCAGAGCCGGCACCACTCCCACCAGCACCCCGGCCACCACGCCGGTACCGCCACCGCCGGCAGCCAGCGCCAGCAGTACCAGCAGTTTCCCCGCTACACTGTAAAAGTCCACCCTCCCAAAGACAAGACCTTTCAAGCCCAGCAACAGTCCTAACGGCATGAGGAGATAGCAAAAAACCTCCTCCCGTTGCACAATCCTGTTCCAGCCGGCCTTCCAGCCCAGCATTCCCTGCATAAAAACGTAAACCACCAGAGCTCCGAGAACCCCTTCCAGGATTACAAGCACGTACTGACCCGGAGGCTCTGCCAGAAGGAGAAGAAAGAAACTCTTCACCACCGTGTTACAGGCCAAAAACAGCAAGGGTATACCCGTGCGCCGCTGCTTCAGATTCAAATAAAAGAGTTGCAAGCAGAGAAAAAGGACGAAATAGACGGCAATCCCCTGCCAGACGTTAAGACCGGACCCGAGGGTTACCACCCCGGCCAGGGAGAAGAAAAACACCTGCCACCTTCTTTCCGGAAAAAGCCCGTAAACCGCCGCCATGTAGGCCGGCCCGAAAAACATCAACTCTCCAAATACGAGGCTGCGGGCAAAAAAGAAAGAGAACATGCTGAAGAGCAGCCCTTCCCAGCCAAAAGTGCCAGCAGCCCGACTCAGGCTGTGCCAAAGGCCGCCTCTACCTTTTTTCTCCTCTCGACCCCGCGCAAGGCTCGTTACCGTTCCCCGCACCTCAACTGCCCTCCCGCTGCCTGTCCAACTTTTTCCCAGTTGCATTATATTACAACTAACCCGGGGAAGCCTGTCGGGATTTGGCTTTTGCCAGCCAATTTGTTTCGACAAAATCAGATGCAAAAACCCCCCACAAAAAAGCACCGGCCCTAAAAACCGGTGCTTTTTGAATATCATGTTAATCTTCTAAGGTGGAGAGATCACCTACCGGCAGTCCTAATTCCCAGGCCTTGAGAACCCGGCGCATGATTTTACCGGAGCGGGTCTTGGGCAGTTTGTCCATCACTTCAAACTCCCGCGGCGCTGCATGGGCAGCAAGACCGTTCTTCACAAACTCCCGTAACTCTTTGGCCAGTTCCTCGCTCCAGGTATAACCTTCCCGTAAAGTAATGAAGGCCTTGATTATTTCCCCACGCAGCGGATCAGGCTTGCCGATAACACCTGCTTCTGCCACTGCCGGGTGTTCAAGAAGTTTGGATTCTACTTCAAAAGGACCAACCCGTTCACCGGAGGTGTTAATAACATCGTCTATCCGACCCTGGAAGTAGAAGTAACCATCTTCATCCATATAAGCCAAATCGCCTGAAATATACCAGGGCTCTAGGCGGAAGTATTCTTTAAACTTCTCCTCATTCTTCCATACTGCCCGCATCTGAGCCGGCCAACCTCGCTTAATAGCCAGGTTACCGATCTGCAGTGGGGGCAGAACATTGCCATGGTCATCTACAATGGCAGCTTCCACACCGGGAACGGGTTTACCCATGGAACCAGGCTTGATAGGCATGCAGGGGTAATTGCAGATCATATTCATACCCGTTTCTGTCATAAACCAGGTGTCGTGGATGCGCACATTGAAGACCTGCATCCCCCAGCGGATAACTTCCGGATTCAAAGGCTCACCCACCGAGAGGATGTGACGCAGTTTGCTCAGGTCGTATTTTTTCACCAGCTCGTCGCCGGCCGCCATCAGCATCCGGAAAGCAGTGGGCGCGGAGTACCAAACCGTCACGCCGTACTTTTCCAGGGTAGCGTACCAGTCTTCCGGTTTAAATCGTCCGCCCCGCACCACCGTCGTTACCCCGTTCAACCAGGGAGCAAAGATCCCATAAGCCACACCAGATACCCAGCCGGGATCGGCTGTACACCAGTAAATGTCGTCGGGCTGCAGGTCCTGGACCCACAGGCCGGTCATCTTATAACCTATCATGTCATTGTGGACGTGGACTATACCCTTGGGTTTACCGGTAGAACCGGAAGTGTAAAGGAGGAAAAGGGGTGTTTCCCTGTCCACCCATTCGATTTCAAACTCCTCCGAAGCCTGAGCCATTTCCGCATCCCAGTCAATTTCTCTTTCTTCAAGCTGACCGTTGGCTCCCACCACGAAAACGTACTTGAGATGGGGAAGTTCCTCTTTGCGAATGCGCCCTTTCAGCTCAGGTGTGGTAACAACAGCCACTGCCTCGGCATCAGACAGCCTGTCCTTCAATGCCGCTTCCATGAAAGCCTCAAAGAGGGGACCGACGATAGCGCCTACCTTGCAGATCCCGATGAAACTGAAGTACAGTTCCGGCCTACGGGGCATGAAGATGAAGACCCTGTCGCCTTTGCCAATACCGTACTTCTTCAGAACATTGGCAAATTTGTTGGACATCCGTTTGATGTCGGCAAAAGTATATTTCTCATCCCGCTTGCCGTCCCAGTAGTAGAGGGCCACCTTATCTCCAAGTCCTAATTCGTCAACATTGCGGTCCACAGCTTCGTAAGCGATGTTAACCCTGCCGGTGGTGTGCCAGCTAAAAAGTTTCTCCGCATCTTCCCATTTGAAGTTTTTGTAGGTCTCTTCGTAATTTTCCATATTGTGTTTTCCCGGCGAAGGTGGCAGGATTTCATATTTCTCCATCTCTTTTTACCTCCTATTCTCCTCTCCTAAAATTGCGATTTTTTTGGAAACAAACAGGGACAAAGACAAAAAAAATTTTTTCTTTTTTCTCTTTCTCTTTTTTATGGAGCCTCCTCTCCCCATCACCCCGCTTCACGGCGTCATTATCTCTTTACCGTTCAT
>JASUSC010000040.1 GCA_030446285.1 Eubacteriales bacterium
TGTTTAGGTCTTCTTCGTCCTCTTTCCCATTTAAAACTATAAGCTCTACGCCAAAACTTTCCATGAAAAACTTGAGATATTCAAATCCAAATCTCGCAAGCCTGTCAGGATATTCCACTACGACTTTCTCAACTTCTCTTCTTTTAATCTTGTTCAAAAGTTTCTGCAGTCCTCTTCTGTTTTCATTTACTCTACTCGATTATCTTTTCCTTCCTTCTGGCGTTCTGAGAGATATTATCAGTCCTTCTTTCTCCCAGTTTATCAACGTCCGTCTGCTAATACCATATATTTCTTTAACTTTTTGCACACTTAATAACATTCACCATCACCTAATTCAAATTGTTCATTTTCAAATTGTTCATTTTTGCACTGATATCTTCACCTGTTGCTTACCTCCCGGCCAAACCAAGTCGATTAATGAGGGTATCCAGCATCTCATCTATGGCCGTAATCAGCCGTGCCGCGGCATTGTAGGCATGCTGGAAGCGGATCATGTTGGTCATTTCTTCATCCAGAGATACACCGGAAACGGACTGTCGGCGGTTGGTGAGTTCGGCCAGGAGCAGTTCCTGGTTGGTCACCATCCGTTTTGCCCCCTGGCTCTTCACACCCAACTGAGCGGTAAAGCCACGCAAGTAATCATCGAAAGTATCGCTACCGATTACTGCCTGGTGTTTTAACTGCGCCAGCCGGAGGGCATTGGAACCGTCCCCCGGAAGGCCGGCCGCTTCGCTGGCAGCAGCTATCTTATCGAGGCTGGCCAGTATAGTCGGATCCAAGGCTATGTCACCAGCACCGGTACCGGTGAAAAAGTTGTTGCCGGTACTCCCATCCAGGCCAAAACCGGCCGCGTGGATGGTGTTGAAAGCCGAAATTAAGCTCGCAGCCAGCTTATCTAGGAGAGCACGGAATCCTCCTGGGCCGTTGATTTCTCCATCCCGCATTTCCAGGAGAGCCTTGAGACTGCCGCCGCTAAGGAAAACCGGCTGGAGGTTATCAGCCCAGACTACATCGGCATAGCCAAAATTGCCGGTATTGTCCAAGGCTTTTAATGCATAGGCCTGCTGGCTCATCACCAGCACCCGGCCGCCTACCGAAATAACAACGGCGCCGTGCTGATCGGGAGGTTCCACCACCTCAATATTCACCAGTCGCGCCAGTTGGTCGATGAGCAGGTCCCGTTTGTCCCGGAGATCATTGGCTTTATCTCCAGAAACCTCTATCTTTACTATTTGCCCGTTGAGTTCGGCAATCTGGGCCGCCAGATTGTTTATTTCTTCAATCTTCACCCGTACCGAAGAATCCAGATCCTGAGCCAGGTCAGAAAGCTGGCGGTCGAGATGGTTGAAGGTATCCGCCAGAGCTATACCCCGCTCCCGAACCAAGGAACGGACCGCCATGCTCTCCGGCTGCAAACTCAAGTCCTGCAAAGCTTGCCAGAACTGATCCCACACCGAACGTAACCCCACATCGGAGGGCTCGTTTATTATCGCCTCTAACTTGTTCAAAACATCTTCCTTTACTTCCCAATAACCGGTTGCCGTGGTTTCTTTCCTGAACTGAGCATCGATAAAACTATCCCGCAGCCGCCGGATCTCCTGAATGTAAACCCCCGTACCCACTTGCCCGGCGATGAGAGGACGGTTAAAGGCCGGCAGAGAGTAAGGGGTGGTGGTAGAAAAGACAGCCTGCTGGCGGGTATAACCCTCCGTATTGGCGTTGGCGATGTTGTGAGCA
The DNA here is from genome assembly GCA_030446285.1 of Eubacteriales bacterium. Classification (GTDB taxonomy): domain Bacteria; phylum Bacillota; class JASUSC01; order JASUSC01; family JASUSC01; genus JASUSC01. The sequence continues at coordinate 1,738 of JASUSC010000040.1, forward strand.
GTAACCTCCAAGGCGCGCTGCTGAGCCTGGAGGGCCTTGCGGCCAATTTCCAGCCCAAAAAAAGTATTAATCAAGGAAACTTCCTCCCCTCGCCATGTTTACACCGTCCGATCAACAAAGCGAGCTGTCCTGCTGGCAGAATTCTCTTTGCCCGGGTAGGTGGCTCCTTCTTCTGCCCCGGTAAAAAGACGGAGGGAAAAATTAACAAAATCCAGGGACTGGCGAATGAGGGCAGCATTAATTTCGTTAATCTGCCCGAGTTCCGTAAGAATCTCTCTTAAATCGCTCACCACCGTTTCCAGCTCGCAGCCTGCATCCCGGGCAAGGGTAATCAGGCGCTCTACACTCAACTCCTCTTCGGCAAGGCCCAGGGACTGAGCCAGCTGACGGTGGTACTCCAAACGCTTTTGTTCCAGGCGACCCGCGAGGTGAATCATCTCCTCTTCCACCCGGACAATTTCTTCCAGAGCCGCAATATCTCCCCGCACCAGAACATCTTTCTTGGTCATAGCCTTTGCTAGCAACGAACGGTAAAGCTCTCTCTCTTCTGCCAAAACTTCAGCGTATGAGTGAATGAGCTCTTTCATTGCGCCACCTTCTTTAAATCAACATGTCCACCAGGCTGCGAACAATAATTTTCTCGGCGATCTCTTCTTCCGAAACAGAATAAGTCCCGGTGCGAATGGCCTGCCTTAGCTGAGCCAGCCTGTCCTCCCGGACATCAGGCGTTTTCTCCACCACCTGTCGGGCCAGGTTGTAGATCCGCTCTTCCTTTTTTTCCGGCAAAGTCACAGCCGCCTTTTCCGCCTGGCCAGCTTCTTTTCGCTCCCTGTCCCTTTTTTCCAGTAAGGTGTAACGCAAAACCGACTCTAATTGCTGACGGGAAATTATCATCTTACCCACCTCAAAAATCAACAGTTCTTACCTTATTTTCTAAATTTTCTAATCGGAAAAGGGCGGGGAAAGGTTTAAGGGACTATAGGAGCAAAACGGCCCTTTACAGGCGCTGGGAGAAAATTATCTCTCTGTTTTCTCTGCGGACGCTATTTTCTTTCCTGTTCGCTCCGAATTCGATCGGCAATGAACATACCTCGGCCCCGTCTCTCTTTCTCCTTACTGGCAGCAAGTTTGCTGCTCCCGGCGATCTCTTTCATCTCCCGGGCCACTTGCTCCCGGCAAGAATCGCAAAGAAAACCCATCTTTATCGGGCGACCACAGGATTCGCACGTCAACCCTCCCGCCACCGAGGTTGCCTCCAGGCGCCCTTCCCGGAGGAAGCGGATTATCTTTTCCTCCGGCACTCCCGTTTTTTCGCTCACTTCCTGGATAGGTACCCCGGGATTTTCCTTTAAGTATTTGCGAACCCTTTCGTACATCTCTTCCTCTTTTTCGATGCAGGCCGGACAGATGTTACGGTTGACAAAAACAAAAAGCCGACCACACTCCGCACAGTTGCGCAAATTGTTCATCCCAAGCCCCCCTTATCCCATCCCGCTGCTGCCGTAAGCACCCACACCTCTTTTGCACCTGCCTGTAGCAAGACTGCGCTGCAGGCGTCGGCAGTGGCGCCGGTGGTAAAAACGTCATCCACCAGCAAAACCACCTTTCCTCTTACCAGCTCAACTTCCCGAACTGCAAAGGCGTCCCGGACATTGTGCCACCGTTCTTCCCTTCTCAGCTCCCGCTGGGGCAGAGTTTCCCGGCAGCGGTAAAGGACCGGCGGATAACAAGGCAGAAACAACTTCTCTGCCACTCCGTCAGCGAGAATTTCTGCCTGATTATAACCCCGCTCCCGGCGCCGTTCCTCTCCCAGCGGCACAGGTACCACCAATTCTACCCCGCGCAGCCGGTCATCCGCCAAAAGAACCTCGGTCATCATCTCGGCTAAAATCTCACCTATTTTCCTTTGCCCGCGGAATTTGAAAGCGGTAATGGCTTCCCGTAACAATCCTTCGTAGGGACCGGCGGCACGTCCGCCATTGAAAAAACGGGAATGAAGAAGACAGTCGCTGCAAATTTTTCCTTCTTCAATAAATTTTCCACATTTCTCGCAACAATCCTTCTGGCGGAAATAAGTAAAAAAATTTAGACACTTCGAACACAAGAGGTCGGCCTCCGCTTCCCTCTCCCCGCAAAAGCAGCACACGGGCTTGCGGGGAAAGAGCAGGTCCACCGCCGCCTGCCACCAGAAAGAAAATTTTTTTCTCACAGCTCCTCCACCTTTCCTTCGTCCGGTCCCTTTCTCAGAAGTATTGCCCAAAGCCGGCGGGCAAAACTAAAAAGACTGCCGTTCAGCAAAAACGGTAGTTTTGGACTTTTACCGAGCCATCTCTTCTTTTTTACCCCGGTAAATTACCGTCCGGTTACCCCCGCTCTGTTTGGCCTCATCCAAAGCCAAGTCCGCGTGGGAAATAAGTTCGCTCTTGTTCCCCGCACCTCCTGGGTAAGTAGCGATACCCACACTTATGGTAACATTGGCCGTTTCCGTTTCGCCCACAGGAAAGGCCATTACTTCTACTGCCCGTCGGATGCGCTCAGCCAGTTGATAAGCCTCTTCCGCGTCCGTAGCCGGCATGATTACAGCAAACTCCTCGCCTCCATACCGCGCTACAGTGTCTACGGGCCGAACGTTGTTCTTGATAATCTTCCCAATCTCAATGAGGAGCTTGTTGCCCATAAGATGGCCGTACCGGTCGTTGAACTGCTTGAACTTGTCAATATCCAGCATCAGCAGCGCCACCGTGGAATAACGATTACGCTTCAATTCTTTGTCGAGGGTAACTTGGAAATAACGGTAGTTGTAGAGGTTGGTCAGCTCATCGGTTATGGCTAATTGCTCTATTTCCCGGTTCATTCTCTCAATAATTTCGGTGTAATTCTGCAACTGCTTGTGAGAAGAAGAAAGCTGCTTGTACGCCGCTTCCAGCTCGGAAGTAATCCGCTGGTTGAGGAGTTGCTGTTCTTTTTCTCCTTTGAACCGGTAGCCAATAGCCGAAGCCATGATGTAGAAGAGGACGATCTGCACCAAAAGTTTTGCATCCGCCAGAATGTTTAACCCCAAGCCTACCCGCGGGTCGTATTTAAAATAGAGAGCCAGCAAGCTGGCTGCCGTAGCCGTCAAAATGCTGTCCAGGAAGCCGCAGAACATGGTCGCAGCTATAATAGGCAGAAAATAAAAAGTCGGGTAGAAAATACTTTCGTCGTCGCCAGTGTAGTGAATCCACAGAGTAACGATAAGCAAATTTACACCGATGGCCAGGGTTTTCTTCCACCAGGTAAGTTCGCCCCGGAAAACACCAAAAGGAACGATTAAGCCGTTGTAGATACTGGCAAAAACAAAAAGGTAGAAGATATCGGGAAAAACAACTTTAGAAGGGTCAATAAAGGCAAAGACTGCAAAGGGTATACTGGCTACCCCGGTAATAATCCATAGATTACGGTTGAACATGTTCAGATTGTTCATCTCTGGGCTCTCCCTTTCCCCTTCTCCAGCTTCTCCAGTGGTATCTTTCGTATATTCGATAAAAACCTGAAATATCCTTCTGTTTTTTGGAAAAAATCACAACAACAGTTTTAACTCTCTTCCTCCCAGGTAGTTACCCGGTTTTTACCTCTTTCTTTGGAGAGATAAAGAGCCTGCTCCGCTCTATCCACCAGAGTCGTCAGATCGCGGGCATCATTGGGATAAGTGGCAGTACCCATACTCAACGTCACCCGCACCTGACCTTCGTCAATAACAAAAGGAGTTTCCGCCACCGCCTGACAAATCCGTTCCGCCACTTTTACCGCTTCCTTTTTTCCCGTTTCCGGTAGCAATATAGCAAACTCCTCGCCCCCGTAGCAGGCCACCGTATCAACATTGCGGGTGTGGGTACGAAGGAGATGGGCCACCTGTTTGAGGACCTTATCTCCAGCCACATGGCCGTAACGGTCGTTGAAGGCTTTAAAATCGTCAATATCGGCTATGATGAGGGAAAAGACTTTATTGTAACGCCGGGCCCGCTCAAACTCCTCCGCAACTTTGTGATAAAAATAACGATGGTTGTAAAGGCCGGTCAAGCCGTCCGTTTGCGCCAGTTCTAAATTTTTTTTGTACAGGAGAGAGTTGGTAATGGCCACCTGGGCCTGCCGGCCAAAGGACTCCAACACCAGTTTCTGCTCGGGGTCAATCTGGATAGGGCGGCGATGCCCCAACACCAGCACTCCCACAACCCGGCCGCTGTCTTCCTCCACCAGAGGGTAAAGATAGAGGCTGCGGAAAAAACGCAACAGCCAATCCCCTTGTAAATCTGGGATCTCCCGCCAGGAAGAGGTCAGAGGAATGCATAGCGGCTCCTTTTTTTCCGCCACAAAACCCACAAGGCCTTCCCCAAGAGCAAAGCACTGATCCCGCAAAGTTTTGCGGACAGCCCCTTCATAAGGGTAGGAATAACCGAAGCAATACTTACCCTCTTTTTCGTGCCAGAAAAAAATGATACAGGCGTCCACCCGGAAAAGGCGCCTGGCTTCCAGTACGATGACCTTCAAATTTTGCTGGAGGTCAAAGCTGCGCCCCACGCTGCTGGCCATGCTGACCAGTGACCGCAAATAACGGTTGCTTCTCTCAATCCGCACGTAGCTTTCCAGCAGGCGATTTAAAGAAAATAGAATTACCGCAAAGAGAAGAGCAGTATTCAGACCAGCATACCGGTAGATATAAGCCATTACCATTCCGCCAGCGGTGGCCAAAGCACAGGTAACAACATCCCATTTCAGAGCGGTTAGCCAGTCAATTCTCTTTATTTTGCGGTAACGGAGAAGGAAAAAGATATGGACACAAAAGAAATTTACCAACAGAAAGCCGGCAGCAAAAGCAATTACTCCTGGCCAGCTACCTTTTTCCACCTGGAAGTAATTCAACGCCTGGCCGTGAAGGAGCCAGCCTCCCCCGACGGCTAGAATATACTGGGCGCCGTTAAAAAAGGTAACGGTTAGAGACATAGGCCGGTAAAAGGACATGATCATGCTGCCCAAAAGGGAACTCAGGGCAGCTACCCAGGCAGCCGCGTTTATCCCATGAACGAGAAAGGTAGCCAGAATAATGCCGAACGTAAAAGAGAGGTTTACCGCCGGTAGCCGAATGTACAAAACCTCTGCCAGAACACCAAGAGCGAGAAAGAGGAAAAACTCTCTGCCCCCAGCCGGAGTAAAGGGAGAAAAAAAGGTGACGAGAAGCGTATAGCCGGTAAGGATTATCAGCCCGGCAAAAAAAGTGGCAGCCGGTCTTTTCTCACGCATTTCCCCCTTCCTCCTCAACTTTACTTAATTCGACAGGAAGGGAGAAAATCCTTTTCCAGCAGCTTCTACCTCCGGCAGCTCTCTTCTGCTTTTACCATTTCTGTAGTTCCGAGAAAAAGTTTTCAACCATAACCCGGACATGGGTTCCTTTAACCCCCCGAGAGCGGGTAGTTATGATACCGGCACTTTCTAATTTCCGGAGAGCATTTACCACTGTGGAACGGGTAAAGTTGTTCTCCCGGGCAAAACTACTGGCAACCAGAAACAAATCTTTTTTCTTTTGATCCTGGAAGATTTTTTTCACCGCCTCCCGCTCGCAGAAAGAGAGAACATCCAGCGCCTGCCGCAACCGCTCCCGTTCCTGCTCCTGCTGGGCATCTTTTTCTTGGCGGCGATGAAGGACTTCTAGCGCTGCCATCGCCGCCACAAACTCCAACAAGATTTTTTCCTCCGTGGTGCTCTGGCGGGACCCAGCCGTAACCAAGATGGCCAGATTTTCCTTCCATCCTCTTATTACTCTTATCGCCAGCCAGTAATCCCGGCCTGCTTCTTCTATCCTTTCTTCGCAACATTCCTCTAAGTAAAAAATCTTTTCCCGCCAGTCCTCCTTAATAACTCTCCCATCCTCCGTAATCTTTACCAGGGAGCCCGTTTCCCTTGGAGAAGCGAGAGCCATTACTTTTCCTTCGCCGTCAGCAATGAGAAGTTCCCGGCCGGTTAAAACATGAAAAGAACGGGCGAGGACAGTAAGATCAACGCCTTTTTCCTGGGGCCGGAAGAAAACTTCCTGCAGCCGCTTAAGATCGTGGTAAAGACCGGTTAAGCCTCGCACGGGGGTGCAGGTCGTCGTCTTTTTCAACCGACTGTTCACAGCCATCCTCCTCTCTGCCAGTGAAGAATGTTTAACCAGGAGAAATCCTCTCCACTGAACTTCTTCTTTTTCTGAACCTCCAATTCTACCCGTAAAAGGTCTCCCTCCTTTATTCCCACCGTCTCTGCCCACCCGGCAGCAACTTCCAGCACTGCCTTCGCCCCCCTTACCAGCGGTCCCAGTCGGTGTGGAGAAAGACGGTGAATCACCTTCATTACCCGGTAGGAGGAGTCAAGATAAACTACATCGAGAGGAAATTTCATAAAAAAAGTGTGAACCATATTGCAAGGTATGAGTAACAATCCTTGTCCCGGAAAGAGAAAATCTTTCCCAATGAGTCCTTGCAAACGGCGGAAAAAAGTATCGGCCACCCACAGTTCTTCCACCAGCACCCGGTTGTTTTTTCCGCTCAGTATTTTCCCTGTTTTCATTTTATCTCCCCCTCACCGGGTGAAACCCTGAATAATCTGAATTAATGCCGGTCCCAGCACCACGATAAAAATAGTGGGAAAGATAAAGATTATCAGGGGGATAAGCATTTTTATCGGCGCTTTCATGGCTTTTTCTTCTGCTTTCTGCCGTCTTTTACTGCGCATCTGCTCCGATTGCAACCGCAAAACATTGCCGATGCTAACCCCCAGTTGATCAGCCTGAATTACCGCCCCCACAAAGGACATCAGCTCATCCGAACCGCAGCGCTGAGCCATGTCCCGGAGAGCTTCCCGCCGTGGTTTGCCCATTTTGACTTCCTGCAGTACCCGGTTGAACTCGTCCGCCAGAACGCCTTTTACTTTCTCCACTACCTTCACCAGAGCCGCATCAAAACCCAAACCGGCTTCAACACTAACAGTAAGCAGGTCGAGAACGTCGGGGAGAGTGCGTTCAATTTCTTCTTTTCGCGCCGCCGCTTTCATTCTGAGGTAGTAATCGGGCACCATAAACCCAGCTAAAGCCGCTCCGGCCATGGTAAGAAGGGTAACCGAACCGTTCAAACCTGCCGGCAGGGCAAAGAGAAAAACCAGAATAGGCAACACCAGTGTTAAACCGTACTGGAGAAGCAAAAACTCGTTGGGAGTTAAGTTGTAAGGGTTGCCGGCCAAAAGAAGTTTGCGGCTTAAACTCGAGGCCTTTTTGGTGGGTAAAAAACGTCGCAAAGCCCGGGAGCTTTTCTCCAGCAACGGCTTTATCGCCCGTTCGAAAAAGGGACGCTCTAATTCCTCATCGCGGACGTGTTGTTTCTTGCGCACAGCAAGAGCCGCCAGGCGCTGGTGGATGAGAATAGTTTCTTTGGAAACAGTGAGGTAAATTCCCAGCGTTAACGCAAACACCGCAGCAAAAACCAGAACGTCTATGGCCCAGATCACTGCCACCACCCCCAGCGGTCTTACACTTCGATGTTGACAATCCGGCGGATGAAAAAGATTCCTACCACTTGCATAATCACTCCTGTAACCACCATGAAAATGCCGATGGGATTCCTAAATAAAAGGGCAATGTAGGAAGGATTGATAAAATACAGGACCAGAGAAAGAACAAGGGGAAGCAGCGAAACAATCAAGCCGGAAAGGCGCCCCTGAGCGGTTAAAGTTTTTATTTCTCCTTTTATCCGAATCCTCTCCCTAATGGTATGAGAAATGTTATCCAGTACCTCGGAAAGATTTCCGCCTATCTGTCTTTGAATTAAAACTGCCGTCACCACCAGATCCAGGTCGTCACTCTCAATCCGTTTGGTCATGTTCAGCAGAGCTTCTTCCGTGGGCGTTCCCAGGTTCATTTCCCGGAGAGCCCGGCCAAACTCTACACTGATCGGCGGCGGCATTTCTTTGCTCACCATTTCCATCGCCTGCAAGAAGCTGAAGCCTGCCCGCAAGGAATTGGCCATAATCACCAGCGCATCACTGATTTGATTGTTAAAAGTCTGCAGCCGCCGGTGTTTGGCTCGTCGCAGCATAATCTGGGGTACCAGCAACCCAATTATCCCAAAAACAAGGGAAGTAAATAAATTACCGCTTAACAAAACAGCGAGCAGGGCCGGCGCCAGGCCAGCCAGAATGTTGATAACAATAAATTCTTCCCCTTTGAGGGGAATATCAGCCCGCGCCAGCTCCCGGTCGATATAGCGGCTGTAGCTGCCGGAAGCAAAAACCCTTCCCGCGGTAGAAAGGAATTTTTTCCAGTTGCTCTCTTTTACCCCGCTTTTGAGCTGTTCCCGGGCAACCGGCGCCGCGGTGGTGTATTTTTTTATCCTCTCACTCAAAGCGTACTTCCTGGCCACCATCTCCCGGAGTATTCCCCAGCTAGCCAGAAACACTGCCAGAAAAACCATGATTAAAATCAGAGAAAGCATCCCCCTCACCTGCCTACCGGCCGCGGTCGAGGAAAATATCATCGGGCAGTTTTATTCCTGCCGCCTCGATGCGGTCCATAAACTTGGGTCTAATCCCGGTAGGACGGAAACGGCCGATTACCCGTCCCTTCTCATCAATTCCTTTTTGCTCGAAGACAAAGATGTCCTGAAGGACGATAGTATCGCCTTCCATTCCAACTACTTCGGTAATATTGACAATTTTCCGGCTTCCGTCCCTCAACCGGCTCTGGTGAACAATCAGGTCAATGGCCGAGGCAATCTGCTCCCGAATCGCCCGCACTGGCAGTTCCATTCCCGCCATGAGGACCATGGTCTCCAGCCGGGAAAGCATGTCCCGGGGAGAGTTGGCGTGACCGGTAGTGAGGGAACCGTCGTGACCGGTGTTCATAGCTTGGAGCATGTCCAGGGCCTCACCGCTGCGTACCTCGCCTACCACAATCCGGTCTGGCCGCATCCGGAGAGCATTACGAACCAGGTCCCGGATGGTAATGGCTCCTTTCCCCTCGATGTTTGGCGGCCGGCTTTCCAGGGTCACCACGTGCTCCTGGTGCAGTTGGAGTTCGGCCGCGTCCTCAATGGTGATAATCCTCTCGTCGTTGGGAATAAAAGAAGACAAAACGTTCAAGGTGGTCGTTTTTCCCGAGCCGGTACCCCCGGAAACCACTATATTGAGACGGGCCTTTACGCACGCTTCCAGAAATTTGGCCATTTCTGGCGTCAGGGTACCGAAACGGATCAAGTCTTCAATGGTGAAGGGGTCTTTCGAAAATTTCCGAATGGTTATCACCGGCCCGATCAGACTGAGAGGAGGAATGATGGCGTTGACCCGGGATCCATCGGGAAGACGGGCGTCCACCATCGGCATGCTTTCATCAATTCGCCTGCCTAAAGGAGCGACAATTTTCTCAATGATGTGCATGACGTGTTCGTTATCGCGGAAGGTTATGTCGGTAAGTTCGATCTTTCCGTTTCGCTCTACGTAGACTTTGTAAGGTCCGTTAACCATAATTTCGGAAACGGTAGGATCTTCAATCAGAGGGTTAATGGGACCAAATCCCAGGACTTCATCCACGATTTCCTGGAGAATCTTCAATCGGTCCGCCCGGGGAATGTAGCTCGCTTCCTGGTCAATTATTTCATTAACCTTCTGTTCGATCTCCTGAATGATGGCCTGTTTTTCCATTTTCTCCATCTTGCTGGCATCAAAATCCTGTTCCAGGCTCTCTATAATCTGCTTGTGGATTTTTTGCTTCAGCTCCCGGTACGGATCCACTCTGGGGCCGGGGGCTGCTTTTTCTTTGGTCCTTTCTGCCTCCACACGCTGGATTTTTTCTTTCTCCAGTCGTTTGAGCAAAGACATCGGCACCCCACCCCCTTGTTAACTAAAAAATTTCTTGTCTATTAGCCGAAAAGCCGGGCCAGAATCCCCTTCGCTTCTTTGCTTTCCGCCGCCTGTTCCCTCCGGCGGCCGCCGTTTTCAATCACCAGTGAAGTCAGCTCGCGAATAGCCTCGGCTATTTTGCTCCCCGGATGGCTGATAACAAAGGGGATTCCTTTGTTGACGGCAGCCACCACCGTGCGGCCGTCGCTGGGAATGTGGGCCGCCACCTGAAAATTAAGACTGCGCTCCATATCAGCACATTTTACCCCAATGTCATTGGAAGAACGGTTGAGAACCAGTTTTACCTTTCCTTTGTGATGGAGGGTATCGAGAATTTCCAGGGCCAGCTTTACATTTTTTATCGTCGGAAGTTCCAGGGAGACAAGAAGCAGAATCAGGTTGCTCAGGTCAAGGGCAGTAAGGGTCGTTTCCTGGAAGTAAGAAGGGGTATCTACCACAATGTAATCGTAGTTTTCTTTCAGGAGATTGAGGATTTTCTCTACATGACTGGCCGTCACCAGCTCAGCGTATTCGGGACGGAGAGGAGCGGTAAGCACCTTTATTCCGCTGGAATGGCTCACTAAATAAGCTTCCAGCAACTCGCTGTCCAGTTGGGCAATCTCCTGGACCAGTTCGCTGATGGTCCGTTTGGGAACAACGTTGAGCATAATGGCCACATCGCCAAACTGGAGGTCTAAGTCCACCAGCACTACTTTTTTCCGGGTCTGCTGGTAAAGGGCCACCGCCAAGTTAACGGCAATGGTAGTCTTACCTACTCCCCCTTTGGTGCTAAAAACAGTGATAATTTTGGGATTCCTGCGTTCACTGGTTCCTGCCTGAGTTGGGGCCAGTACCGCCCGTCGCTTCTGCTCTAATTGATAAACTTTTCGGATGGTATCGGCCAGCTCATCGCTGCTAAAAGGCTTAACCAGGTACTCCCTGGCTCCTGCCATCATGGCTTTTTTCAAATATTCCTGTTCACCCTGAACGGACATGATCACAATAGCGGCGGTTGGTACCCGCAAAGAAATCATTTCCGTGGCAGCAATACCGTCCAGAACCGGCATGTTAATATCCATCAAAACAACATCGGGGGAAAGCTTTTCCGCCATCCGCACCGCTTCTTCGCCGTTCTCCGCTTCTCCTACCACTTCGATATCTTTTTCAAAGTAGAGGAGCCGGCGGATATTTTCCCTGGTTTCCGCCACATCATCTGCCACTAAAACTCTGATCTTCTCCATCGTCCCCCACCCTCTTTCCCCGGTAAGGGCAAGTAGTTTTACTGCAGAAACTCATTGATCGCGAAAGGCTCAGCCGGCGCCCGGCCATCTTCCACCGGCGAGCGCAGCAGCACATGCAGCACCCCCCGATCATTGGCCAACAAGACCTGGCGGACGTATTCCACCGGCACAGCCAGGGTAATGGAATGCAGGTCCGTATCTTTGTTTTTCTTGCTACTGCTGCTGTTATTATCAGTGGCCGCCGTTGTTTTCTCCACCGCCAGAACTTCTAAGTTTTGAACAATTATCCGGTTGATAGCTACCCGCTCCTTGTTCCCGCCAGCAACGGGCCTTTCCACATCAGCCGTTACCGCCAAATCCACCCGGTCTCCCGGCCGAACAAAACCGTTCACCCCGGTAATGGCATTTACCGAAATGGTAACTGCCCGCATTCCCTTGGGTACAGCATAGGCAAGACCGGCTGCCGCTCCTTCTTTGCCACCCGCTACTTTATTTTTCAGCACCGGCTCCCCTGCACTGAGGTCGTAACGGGTAATTTTCCCCACCACATCTTTCACGTCACCGTACATCTCACTGGTCACCAGCTGGGCCGGAACGTCTTTTACTTCCAGCATTTCCCGGGTAATGGTGGTTTTCGCCGGAATTGCCTGCCGGGTATAGACAACTTTTTTCACTTTACCAGCCAGAATGCTTTTTTTGACGTTATTGATATATACGTTAGCCAGCAAAGCAGCTACCAAGCCCAGCAAGAGGGCGAGAACAAGGATTCTGCGGCTGTTCATCTCCTTTTCCCCCTTTAGCGGACCAGCTTGACCCCCTTGAGCCCGTAATAAACCTGATTGAAATCTACATCCCCAGGGTAAAGGTAGTGGATAAAGCGGCCGGTTACAGTACACTCATTTCCCGACCCTGCCACGTCTTCAACGAAGAAGGCCCCAAAACCAACTACTTGAACTTCTTTGACCTGATTGCTGCTGTCTTTGATCGGACGGATTACTGGTACGAGCAGAACCTGGGGACAGCCGCGAACGTAGTGGTCATAGGTGCATTTAGGAATGTGATTGCATGATTGAATACGGTATTCGATACCGTCTTCGGTGGGCCCGGACATATTACCGGTCTCCGTGGGAACAATATCGCCCACCTTGAGTTCCCGGTCGTAACCGTACATCAGATTTATCCGGTACACATTTGCCCCGCTCCCTCCTAAAGAGAGGGGTCCAAACCAACCATAACTGCCCTCGCCACCTCCCACTTTCAACACATACTCTTCTCCGTATTGAAAAGGCTGCTCCTCAATTCCCAGGGGTGCAGCACCTACAACACGCGTTATGCCCCCCACCCTGGCGGCAGAAGTGCTGTTAACTCTACTTTTCGTATAACCCAGCACCTTGGCAAAAAGAAGCTGAACTTCTTTCTCGCCCGCCACCCTTATTTCCCGGCCGTCATCGCTAATTTCCACAGTAATGGTTGCCGGGTCGACACCGTTCTTTTCAGCATACTCCCGCGCCTTTTCCCGCGCTTTCTCCGGATTTTCCGGCAACTCCTGGGCCCCAGCCAGGGCAGCCGCATCCAGGGCATTGCTAAGCCGGTACTTGTAGAGAAACACCAGCCCCACGTCGGTGACTGTACCCACCATGGCCAGCAGTACCACCAGCGCCAGAGCTACCAGTACCGCCGCCGACCCGTCCTGCCGCCGCCATAGACTCTTTACTCCTTTCTGCCAGAGCAAGCCGATTACCCTGCGCATAACAACGCACCAGCCTTCTTACTCCACCCGCATCACGGTCTCCCCTCTTACTACAACCGGGTTACCCACCAACTGGCTTACAATGGGGTCGTACAGGGGAACGGGATACTCTACCGTGACTTTGATTTCCGTTCCTCTCACTCGATAGCTCTGGGAAGGTGTAATGGTTACCGTCACCTTGTCTTCGTCGAGAATCATCACCGCATCTTTCACTTTTGCCACAATCTCGCTATCGGAAGCCCCCGCCGCTCCGTAACGAGCTCCTTCCCGGGAAGCACTGGTAACTATCAGGTAAGCATTGAAAATACGCCCGAATTCGATAATTCCCAGAAGCAAGAGCAGGAGGAGGGGCAATACCAGGGCAAACTCCACTAAGGCTTGGCCTTTTTGGTTTTTTTTCCAGATAAACCACCTCAGCATAGCCCCTCACCCCAGTATCCACGCCGCTATTGCCCCGACGGTAATAGCCACTGCGTAGGGAATAACCGGCGTTCCTTCCTCCTCGCCTTCTTCCTCGGCAGCAGGGGTTACCGCAGCCAAGCTGAAAGTAAAGAAAAAAGTTTTTATTCTTGCGGCCGTATGTCTTAAAACCAGCCCCAATCTACCCCGGAAGAAAGCTAAACCCAGGGAGAGAACAGCCCCGGCAACGGCGGCGATGAGAAAAGTGCGGAAAACGAATTCCGGTCCTCTCAGGGCCCCGATAACCGCTAAAAACTTAACGTCTCCGCCCCCTATTCCCCCCAGGAGAAAAAAGGGAAGAAGGAGAAACAACCCCAGCACCAACCCTTTCCCGCTCGCCACTAAACCTGCTCCTCCCTCCGTCAAACCGTGTAAAAGCAAACCCAAGCAGAAAGCCCCCACCAGGACCGAGTTGTATATTTTTCTTTCTCTTAGATCCGTAAAAAGGCAGGTTCCCAGAAGCAGGAAAAATAACACACTGTCCGCTACCTTCAACCAGTTCATTTTTCCCACCACCTGAGGAGGGCTCTCTGAGAAAAAGGCCCTGCCAGGCAGGGCCTTTTTGTTGGAAAGAAACATCTTTCCACTTCAACTCTCCCTTATCTGCTCTCCGGGGGAAAAGCCCGACCACCAGGCTACCCGGTCGGCAAGGCCGGCTGCGCTTACTGGGTAAAAGAGATGTTGTTGAAAAGATCCGCAATTTTACCCCGCAGAACCACCAGAGCTGCAATGAGGAAAACTGCAACAATGCCGATGATCATGGCGTATTCGGTCATACCCTGACCTCTTTCATCTCTCCACAGAGCTTTCAACATCGTCATAGCCATCACCCTCCTTTGGTGTTGTTTTTCCGGCAGGGAATTTTCGAAAATTAAAAACCTTTCCCTGCCCGCTGCCGACAGAGAAAGGTTTCTCTTCCTCCCTTTTTCCCTTTCGGCAGCCTGGCGATCATAGCCTTACCGGCCTTAGACCCATGGCTTTGCGCCCCCGCCTTTCGACGGGTTTGCCCTTTCGAGGACTTCTATTAATATTGTAGGTAGCCTTTTGGTCAATTTCATCATAACACAATTTCGATCTGCGTCAAACCAACTTCAGTCTTATTTTTTTCTAGGACTATAGTCCCATTCTGCCAGAAGCTGAACCTCTCCCCCGGAGTTACTCCTGCCCCGCTTCCCCGCCAGACGTACTACTTCCCAGAAAAGAAGGCGCCAGTCCGCGCTTCTCGTCAAACGGGCCCAGTAAAAACCACCCTTTACTCCCTCCCGGTGTAAAAGCGCCCAGATTTGCTCCTTCGGCAGGGGCTCGGCTAAAAAAACAATTCGCACCGGCAACTGCCTCTGGAGACGACGCAATATGGCAGGGGTAGCATCGGAAGAACAGCAGTCAACCACTATCAACTCTATTATCCCAGTAACGGAAGACGGAAGAAGGTAAAAAGTCCGCAGGATACCTTCCACCCTCTCCTCAAGGTTTTGCACCAGTAACACCAGCGTAATTTCCTTTCTGGGCTTAAAAATAATCAACACGAGGCAGACCAGTCCTAATATGAGGAAAAACACCGCTGCCCGCATAACCATCCCCCCATCAGCCTATGCCGGCTGACAGGGAAAGGTCCCGGGGCAAATTACTTGCGGAGCTTTTTATCTTCTACCACCCCTTTTTGCAGAGCAAAAATAGCCGCTTGGGTCCGGTCTTCCACCCCTATTTTCCGGAATATATGGGTAAGATGATTTTTCACCGTCTTTTCACTGATAAAAAGCTGGGCCGCAATCTCCCGGTTGCTTTTCCCCCGGGCCAGAAGAGCTAAAATTTCCTTTTCCCTCTCGGTCAAGGGCTCAGACAAAACATCTTCGTCGCCGTCTTTCCTGATCTCACGGGCTAACTTCTCCATGAGGGAAGGGTGGAATATCTTGTCGCCGCTGGCAACTGCCCGGATGGCATTGACCAGTCGTTGCGGTTCAATATCTTTCAGGATACATCCGTCAGCTCCGCTCAGCAAAATGTCCCCCGCCTGCTCCTCCTCCAAAGCAACAGTAAGAAAAATTACCCGGCTCTGCGGCAAACTCTGTTTAACCTGCCGCGCTACCTCAATCCCACTTCCGTCGGGAAGATAAATATCTAGCAAAATCACCCCGGGACGACAGGAAACAATTTTTGCCAGCGCCTCCTGAGCCCCGGCTGCTTCTCCGACTATTTCAATATCCTGCTCCATCTGGAGAACATGAGCCAGTCCTTCCCGAATCAGAGGGTGATCATCCACCACAAAAACTTTAATTTTCTCCACCCTCCTCACCCCCTGATTTAATGGGTATGAGGATCCACACCTCAGTCCCCTTGCCAGGGGCAGTTTTTATCTCTAATTTCCCTTCCAGCATTTCCACCCTCTCCCTCATACCAATCAAACCAAAACTCTTCCCCTTCTTCTCCTCCATTACCTTTTCCAAATCAAAGCCAACCCCGTTGTCCTTGACCACTACAGCAACATCTTTATCACCCATCCTTATGACCAGATTAACCTCTGTGGCTTTAGCATGTTTGAGGACGTTGTTTAAAGACTCCTGAACAAGGCGGAAGAGAGCAACTTCCATGGCCGGCTTCAGCCTTTTTTCTTCGCCGTAGATGGTTATTTTCACCGGCAAACCGTTTTTTTCGGAAAAATCAGCCACATACCGTTTTATGGCAGGGATAAAACCCAGATCGTCCAAGGCCATCGGTCGCAGGTCAAAAATAATTTTCCGCACATCCTGCAGGTTACGGCGGACAATATTCTTCAAGTCCTGCAATTCAGCTTTGAGCTTGCCCAGCTCATTCACTTCTAAAAGCTTTTCACAGAATTCCACCCGGAGAATAACGTTGGCCAGAGACTGGGCCGGGCCATCGTGAATTTCCCGCGCCACCCGGCGCCGTTCCTCTTCCTGCGCCCTGATTATCTGGAGGCCGAACTGCTGTTTCTGCTGGATGGTCTCCAGTTGGGCGCTGATGTCCTTCAGATTGCCCCCAATAAAATCCAGTACAACCCCTATCTGCGAAATGAGAT
>JASUSC010000041.1 GCA_030446285.1 Eubacteriales bacterium
TGCTAGACTCTTATATCCTGTAGCTTTACCTAGCATAACCTAGCGTGGGAGGAACGGTACCTCAAAAATCTTTCCACACCCAAGACATGAATAATGGCAATGAGTGTTTTCATCTTCTTGCAACAGCTCATACCTGGCGGATTCATCCGGTAAATTAAATTTCTGCAGTATACCCTTTGAACAAAACAGTTCCAATGTGCGGTATACGGTTGCTAAACCTATCGTAGGTATTACTTTTTTCGAAATTAAATATATCTCTTCTGCTGAAAGGTGTTTTTTTTCACTGCTTGCAATGGCTGACATAATGGCCCGGCGCTGACGTGTCCATCGCAATCCTTTCACTTTTATTTTTTCGGCAGCAGTTGATTTCATCGTAATCTTCCACCACCTTGGAACTAATCCAAGCAATCAAACGGCCCTCTTCGCCTTTGGCCATGACACCATCCTCTGCGATTTCCTGTCGAGACCCATTCCCTGCTGTGACATTCTGGACATTCGGGGTGCTGGAGATTCTTTTTTTGGTTTTCTTCCCAAACATGACCGCACCTAAGACACTTTACGTGCTGGGAAAATTGGAAATTTCCTCCTTCGATTCTAATAGCTTTGCCCTTTACCAGCGCATCGGCCACTTTGCTGCGGGCCGAATTTATTATCCTGAAAAATGTGGGCCGGGAGATGCCCATCTTATCGGCACATTCTTCCTGCTCCAGACCCTCCAGATCCTTCAATCGAATAGCCTCCAGCTCTTCCACCGTCAGGACAACTTCTTCCAGCTGTCTGAGCGGCACTCCTGCAGGCTTAAAATATGTTACATCGGGCAAAAACTCCACTCTGCGCCACTTCGGTGGTCTCGGCACTCCTTCTCTCCTCTCTTGTTATGGTCACTTGTTCATAATTCTTCGCTTATATTTTATACTTATTTTTGAACGTATGTCAATAAAAATATGCGCGCTTTTAACGCACATTTTTCAACTAAATTAACCAACAGGAAAGCGCCATACCAGCGGTTTTGAGCGGGCCTTTTCGAAATCGATCACATTGTCTTGCTCGGGTTGCTCGATCGACTGTTCCCCGACGGAGACTTCGATACTCCCATGGACGGCAGCCGCCTTGGCTTTTTCCAGAGGCCGCTCCAGAGACTGCTTAACCGGCTCATCAAGGAGTTCCGGAGGGCTATCCGAAGGGGCAGACTTCTGACTTTCCCCGGCGTTAAAATTAAACTCATCCGACGCGGACTATGAACTTACGTCCTTGGAACAGAAAAACCGCGTCGCAACAGCCTTCGAACCCTGAAAGGAATGATAAAACTAAAATTTTTTCCCGCTTCTGGGCAGGGATTTTGTTTGCGGCAGCCGAGCGAAGTTGGTTGAATTTTTAGCGTTTTTTGCCCCGGAAAAGGAGGATTTTGGGGGGATAATGTCAAAAAAAGTAAAAGAAAAGGAAAACTGCGGAGGTAAGAGATGGGTAAAAAAGAAGAAATCGAGCGCCGCCAGGAGGAAATTTGCCTTTTCTTCCGCCAGAATGCGGGCAGGGAAGTGCGAATAAGAGAGCTTCTCGCTGCTCTCGAGCTACCTTCCCGCATGGCGCGGACGGTGCGCAACGACATCGAGGAACTCCGCGGCCGCGGCTTCCCCGTAGAGCAGACGCGCCGCGGCTACTATTGCTACCGCGGCCGGGGAGATACTGTTATCCGGAGGGAAGTGAGGGCGGGGCGGGATGAACTGCGTCGCTTGCGAATCTTAACCATCGTGGCCGACGGCGGGAAAATGACGGCGAAGGGTATTTATAAACATCTAACGCAAGTAGTTTCCGAGGAAGAAATCAGTATTTCCAGAGACACCTGCCGCCGGGACCTGCGCTTCCTCTTGGCCGGAGGTTTTCTCTCCCAGGAAGGGGACAAATACCGGCTGGGACCGAAGCTCTTGCCCGTGCTGCGTCCTTTTCCCCAGGAGGTGGAATTGGTCCTCCACGAACTTAACTGCGGGCTGGAGGCTTTAGGTAGCTATGACCCTATCTGGCAGGGGCTGATTGACAAGCTGCGCGCTTACTGCAACACCTTTGCTCCGGACGCTGAAGAGGAAAGGGAGCAGGAGGGATTGTTTTATTTCCACGGCCCCTGGCGAAAAATTAAGCCTCGCTTCTTAGAGACCCTGAAGCTCGTAACTAGGGCAGTGCTCGAGGGGAAGAGGGTGCGAATTATCTACAACGGCAGGGAGGTGCTCCTTTATCCCCTTGGCTTGGTTTACAACCAGAGCAATTACCGCTGGTATCTCTTGGGGCGCTCAAAACGGCGAAAAGGTGGAGTCACCCCCTTCCTCATCGAGCGGATGGAGGCGGTGGAGGTTTTGCCGGAGGAGGTTCCAGCGGAGATGAGGATGGATACGGCGGCGGTAGTAGCGCCGGCCTGGGGAATCGGCACCGGCCGCCGAGAGAAAGTAAAGGTGATTTTTTACCACCGCTACAACACCGTGGCCAACGCCTTAACCTATATCAAAAGGCGGCAGCATTTCTATCCTTTCTGCCGCTATACCTTTGATGCGGAAGGAAACTTGCTCCTCGAGGATGAGATTGCGGGGGTCGAAGAGTTTCTCTGCTGGCTGCGCCAGTTCGGCTACAACGCCGAAATCCTTGCCCCGGAGAGTTTGCGGGAGGAGATGCGGCGCAGTTTGGAGAAGCTGGCCCAGCTTTACCCAGAGGTGAACGACGATGAGCTACAATGATTTAGCCGAGTTGCTACGGGTATTCAATTTTTTGGCTGCCAGAAATCCGGGCAAAAAAAAGAAGATAAAAAGTTTAGCAGCTTATCTCGAGGTGACGGAGAAGTCTCTAAAGAGTTTCCTCAAAGAAGCCTTCCAGAGCGACTACCTCAACCACGATAACGCTCTCCTTATCGAGGATGACGAGACCGTATCTTTTGACCCGTGCTGGCTGAAGTTGCCGGTCCTTGCTTTCACCCCGGAGGAGAAAGCTCTGCTCAGACGGGAGCTGGGGGAGAAAGGAGATGAACTGCTCCGTCTTTTTGCTGTTCAGGAGGAGCGGACTGATGAGGAAGAGATGCAGCGGTTTATCCGCTCCTATTTTTACCGCTACCCGGCTATCGGGGAACTGAGAGGAGAAATGGAAAAATTTTTTGTCGATCTGGCCCACGCTATCAAGCAGCGTAGGGTAGTAGTTCTCCGCTATCAGAACCAGCGGGGAGAGGAAGAAGAGTACCGGGCTAATCCGGTGCGACTGGTTTACTACACCGCCTTCGGCCGCTGGTATCTGCTGGCCTACTGGCCGGAGGTTGAACCCCCGGTTTTGCTGTACCGCTTGGACAGGATAAGGGAGGTTAAAATCACAAAAGAAGAGGCTTCCTATCCTTCTGATTTGAAGGTGAAAGAGTATTTCCGGCGGCGCTGGGGGATGGACGGCGGAAAAAGAGTGAAGGTCAAGGTGCGTTTTTTCCCGGAGGCGGGGGTGGTGGAGAAGGCGGAGAGAGAACTGAAAGCGCGGGGTTTCACCGGTTTTCGCCGCGAGGAGGACGGTAGCCTCCTCTGGGAAGAAGAGGTGGAGGGATACCACGATCTGAAAATGTGGCTCAGGTCATTTGGCTCTTCGGCAGTAGTTTTGGAGCCGCCGGAGCTGCGCCGGGAAATGGTGGAGAACATCAGACGGCTGCTGGCGATGTATGGTGTGGCGGAAAATACAAACCGACCGGAGCCGGAGGGAGAAAGATGAAGCTCATTGTGCTGGTGGGACGGGAGACCAACCAGATTTTAATCCTCCTCAAAGCTCTGTCAGAATTGGAGCGAGTTTGTTTTTTCACCACCCCGGAGATGAAAAAAACGGCTGCTAACTTGAGTATCGCTGTCCAGCTTCTCTATCCTGACCTTGCGGAGAAAGTGGAAACCTTTTATTTTCCTCACAACAGTTACACGGCGGTGAAAGAAAAGGCCAAAGACCTTTTTGCATCCGACCCAGGGAGATGGGCAGGAGACCTCACCGGCGCCACTAAACTCATGTCGTTGGGGCTTTACGAAGCCCTGCGGGAGAAGGATTTCCCCGGTTTTTACGTGGACAGCCAGGCAGGTCTGATCTGGCAGCTCAAGGGGCAGGAACTCACCCCTTTTATTTCCGAATTTCCAGAGGTTCCGGCGGAAGCGATTTTTGCTGCTAAGGGGTACAGGATGGAGCAAAGAGTAAGACCTCCTGTTTACAATAAACGAAAGCTGATCAATTTTATCCTCACCAATTATCCCTCCTGGGAAGTTTTTTCCACCTGGATGCGCAGCTTCAACGAACACAAAGTCCAGGAGGACCTTTTCCTCCGTAAACCCATCCGCGACCGGAAGCGGAATATCCGTCTCGACCGGGAACAGTTGGAGTTCTGTTTGCAGCATCTCGTCCAATTAGAGCTGGTTTCCTCATATTTATTCCACCCCAATTCTCTGGATGTGGTTTTTTCTTCCAAAGAAATAATGGACTATCTGGCTCACGGCTGGTGGTTAGAAGACTGCGTTTACCGGCAGGCGAAGAAAAGCAACACCTTTTTTGAGGTCTACCAGGGGGTTATTTTAAAAAAGTTAGATGAGGAAGAGAATTTTTCCTCAGTAAATTCCCGCTTTGAGGTGGACGTTCTCCTCAATGCGAAGGGCCAACTGACCTTTATTTCCTGCAAAACGGGGAAGTTTACCAAGAGTGATTTGGCCGAATTAGAGGTGCTGGCCTCTCACACGGCCGGTATTTTTGCTCGCAAGCTGCTGGTGCTGAGTTTGGAAGAAGAGAATCTATCCGACTATCTCAAACAGCTTTTCCGCGACAGGGGCATCACCGTATACTACCGCTCCGACCTGCTTCGCTTGAGCGAACTGCTTTAAGGCGGGCCATGGGACCCGGCCTCTTCTTTTTTGGAAAAATTTTTGCGCGGGAGGAGAGCTAAAATGTCTGCAGAAAACGCGCAAAGGAGGCTGGGCCCATGGATTGGCGGGGCTATGACGAGATTCTGGAGAAGAGTGGGATTATCACCCGCCTGCAGGATGAGCGGGAAGTGAAGAAATTGCAGGCAATGGTAAAGTGGTTCCGGAAATGCTACAACACTTCGGATAAGGTTTGCGTAGATTACGACGACGAAATCCGAACTTTAGCTTATTTTTTGACTTACTACCCCGCACATGCCTACCAGCTTTATCTGCTGCTCCACTATATTCCTCGCGCCTTATTCCGTCCTTTTTTCGCCGGGAGGTCACTGCGCGTCACCTTCGTGGGGCCGGGACCGGGATCCGACATCTACGGGCTGACCAATTTTGTCCGGGAAAATTTGCGGCCGCGGATTGCCGAAATGGAAGTAGCTGTGGTGGAAAGAGAACTCCCGTTCTGGCAGAAGTACATCGACTACAGTCTCGATTACTCCCGGAATTATTTTCAGGTGGGTATCGGCAGCAGTGATTATCTTGCCTGCGACCTCAGCAACTGTTTCGCCTGCCACAGCAGCTGCCGTGCTTTTTCCTTCGATGGACCGGCGGTAGTGGTGATGCAAAACCTGATCAACGAGAAAACTGTGCGGCAGGAGGCTTTTCTGGCTGGTGTGGAGCGCCTTGCCGCCCGGCTTCATCCCGGCAGTTTGCTCATCTTTTCCGAAACATTCTACGACATCAACCGGGACACTCTTGAAGAGGTTGCGAGGAAAATAACTGCTGATGGTTGCTGCCATTTGGTGAAGTTTATCAACAATCCCGTTTTAGTTTCCCTCTCTTACTCCTACCGTCCCGAAGTTTTACGCGTGCTCAACGGCGAGGACGGACTAATACCCAAACATAATGTGAAGTTTTACGGATTAATCCTGCAGAAGAAAATGCCGGCCATGCGAGTTGCCGGCTGGTGAAGGGGGTGAAGAAAATGGAAGTGCTGATTTCTCCGTTGGGAACATCCCCCGGACTTCTTTATTCCGCTCTTGCCCACGTACAGCCGCAGAGGCTCATCGTTATCACTTCGGAACTGGCTGCCCAGAGACTGCCGGAAATTCTCTCCCGCGCCGGTTTTACCGGCACCTGGATGGCTGTTTGCGTTCAGGACCCTTTCACCTGTTTCCACGAAGTAGACAAAGTTTGGCGGCAAATAATCCTCTCTTTCCCGCCTTGGGAAGATGGAAGATTTACCGTTAACATCACCGGCGGCACCACTGCCCTGCAGTATGTAGTGCAAAAAGTGGCGGCTCGCCTGAAGGAGGAGGGGTATGCGGTGCGGGAAATGGCCCTCGTTGACCGCCGCAGCCGCGAGGAGCAGGAAAAAGAGCCCTATGTGGTGGGTGAATGCTATTTTTTAGAAGCATAGAGCTGTAGCCAATGGAGGAGGAAAAACCATGCAGATTATCAGCGCCAGCAGGCGGACGGACATCCCTGCTTTTTACGGCGAGTGGTTTATCAACAGGATCCGGGCTGGCTACTGTCTGTGGAAAAACCCTTTTAACGCCAAGCAAATCAGCAGGGTTTCCCTCGCCCCGGAAGACGTCATCGCTATCGTCTTCTGGACGAAAAACCCTCGACCCTTTTTCCGCTACCTGCCGGAACTGGACAGTAGGGGCTACCGCTACTATTTTCAATTCACGGTAAACGGCTACGGGCCGGAGATGGAACCGTACCTCCCGCCCCTTGCGGAGCGGATAGACACTTTCCGGCGGCTGGCGGAGATGGTTGGACCGAAGCGGGTAATCTGGCGCTACGACCCCATCGTCTTCAGCAACGTCCATACCACCGAATTTCACCGGGAAAAGTTCGCTTCCATCCTCGCCCAACTCAGGGACTATACCCGGCGGGTGGTGGTGAGTATTGTCGACGATTACCGCAAAGCCACGGTGAATTTCCGTCGTCTCAAAGCCGAGGGGATAACCGTTGCCGCTCCGCCGGAACCGGTTTTGCAGGAGCTGGCTTCTTTTTTAGCGGCGGAGGCCAAAAAAGCCGGGCTCGAGATTCAGAGCTGCGCCGAAAACCTTCCCTTCTTACGGCGGGCGGGAATCATGCCCGGGAAGTGCGTGGACGCCGACCTCATCGAGAAGATTTTTTCCCTTTCCCTGCCCGCAAAGTACCATCTCAAGGATAAAAGCCAGCGCGCGGAGTGCGGCTGCGTGGTGAGTAAGGACATCGGGGTTTACGACACCTGTCTACACGGCTGCAAATACTGCTATGCGGGAAGCTACGAGACATCCCGCAAAAACTACGCCCGTCACGATCCGGCGTCCCCCCTCCTGGTAGGAAATTACGAAGAGGAAGGAGGAGGCGGGGAGGGGCAGATGTCTCTATTCATGGATTTTTAAAAAAAGCAAGCCTGAGCTCTTGGAGGTGGTGGAATTGGCGGTCAAACTGCTCTCTTTTCTCGGCACCAACAAATATATTCCCTGCCGCTATGAACTGGAAGGAAAAAAGTCGAGGATTACCCACTTCATCCAGGCTGCTTTAGTGGAGCTGCTTTTGCCTCAGTTTGAGGAGGAAAAAGAAGTGGTGGTTTTTACGACGGAGGATGCCAAGGAGAAAAACTGGGAGAAGGGGCAGGGGTACGAAGGGCTGAAGGATGTTCTTGCCGTACTCAGCCAGGAGATTGGCTTTACCTGGAAAAACGTCGTCATTCCCGAAGGTTTCAGCAGCAGAGAGGCGGTAGACATTTTCAAAGCTGTTTTTAACACCATCGAAGAAGGGAGTAAACTCATTTTCGACCTGACCCACAGCTTCCGCAGCCTGCCCTTCTTGGCCGGGCTGATCATCAACTACGCCCGCCTCCTCAAGGGGGTGGAAGTGGCTGGCGTTTACTACGGGGCCTTTGAAAAATTGGGCAGAGCCTGGGAGGTAGAAGAAAAATGGCCCGACCCGGCCAAGCGGGTAGCGCCGGTGGTAAGCCTGAACTACTTCTTGGAGCTTTCCGACTGGTTGTTGGCAGCTAACATTTTCCTCAAGGCCGGTGATGCCAGACCCGTGGCTGACCTGGCTGAAAAGGGGTTTAAAAAAATCAGCGATGAGAAGAAAAGAGAGGAGAGGAAGTGGCGCGACCTAGCCCGGGAGTTGCGGAACTTTGCCGGGGAAGTGGCCACCTGCCGGACCCTCAGTTTAAGCGGGGTGAGCAGGGAGGAGAGGGCACCCGGCCACGGCTATCTCTGGGTCCACCACCGCGGCACCTTAGAGCGGGTAAAAGAGAAACTGGCGGAGCTCGGTGGAGAAAGGGATCCGGCACTGGAACTTTTTGCCCCGGTGGTGGACAAGATCAGGGGACAGTTTGAAGCGTACGGGGACGACGATATTGACAACATCAATCATCTCATCCGCTGGTGTCTCGAGCACGGCCTGATTATGCAGGGGTACACCTTCCTCCGGGAAAACATCATCACCGCCCTCTGTGTGATCAACGGTTTTAGGGAGTACGACGAAGATGACCGGGAGTTGCAGGGGAAGATTGCTACGGTCTTCGCTCGCAATTTGCCGGAAGAGAGGTGGGCTCCGGACCTGAAGGAGCGGCGGGAGGAGGTTACTCGTCTGCTTACGGACCCGGAGATGGTTGCTGGCTACAAGCTGCTGAATACGGTTGGGGCTTATCGTAATGATTTAGACCACGCTCAGTTCACTAAAAACAGTACCACTGCGGAGAGTTTTAAGGAAAGTTTAAAGGAGCATCTGGAACAGTTCACTGAGTTTTATAATAAGCACAAGCCTAGACAGCGCCATCCCTACGGTCCGCCGGTGGTGGTGGATTAGCAGAGAGGGGGCTTCCTTGTCGAAAAGTGTCGAAAAAGGTCGTAAAAAAGAGAAGGAAAAGGGGCTGGATAAGGCAGGAAAGGAGGAGAAATTTGTAGAATTTAACAATTAATTGGCGCTTTTCAGTACTTTTAGTCTGGAGGGTGAAGAGCTTGGCGGGAGAAGGGAAGATGATTTACTGGACGGACGCCATAACTTCCGCGAGTAAAAAAGAGGAAGAGGCCAAATTTTACGCCGGCGTGCAGGCGCTAAGAAAAAAGACCGAAGACGGAGAGGCCTTTTCCAGGGAGCTTTTAGCGCAGAGATGGGAAGAGGAGCACCCTTTAAACCTCCCTTTTCTCTACCGTGGTTACGCCCCTAACCGGCCGGCTCACCTCTTGCAGGATGTGCTGGCCGTGGGAGCTGGCTTTATTTTTGCCCTTGCAGAGGAACAGGAAAAGTTTCAGGCGGCCTGCCGGAACTACTGGCGGGAAGTTTTGGATTATGTTCTCACCGGGAAAGAGCCCGGGGATTTTACCCGGGGGATACTGGCGGTGGTCACCGGCGAGGAGGTTTTCCCTCTGCCGCAGGAGTTAAAGACGGCGGAGGTCCTTTTGGTCAAAGGCGGGCCGGTTACCATCAAGCGTTACTTCCTGGAAAACCACAAGCTCCCCGACATCCGCGGGGCCAGCTACCTCCTGGATAAAATCGCCTCCAAAGAAATCCCCGATTTTTTGCGCGAGCGCTATTCCGTCTTCTGCCAGGTATACACCGGCGGCGGCAACACTCTCCTGGTGCTGCCCCCGGCGGCAGCAGGAGTGGCGGCTGAGTTGGAGGATATTTACCGCCGGCACGCTCCGGGGAGCCGCGCTTATTTTGTCGAGAAGAAGTACACCTTAGAGGCTTTGGTGGGGAAATACTCTCAGGTGGCCGGGGAGTTAGAGCGGTTGAAGACGGAGCGGCAGTTCAGCGACGTTCCCCGGGCGGCGGAGCCCGAGGAAGCAGAGGTGGTAAAGAAAGGCGAGTTTAAGACTTTGGCAAATCCTGCGGTCTGCCGCCGCTGCGACTACCGTGACGCCCGCTATTTGGTCAGGACGGCAGCAGGAGAGGAACCTATGTGCCTCACCTGTCTGGCCAAGTATAAAGCGGGCAGCGAGGCCAAAGGGCGTCTCAAAGGCGAATATGAGCAGTTTCTGCGGCAGAAAAGTTATTTAACCGGGGAGAAAGAGCTTGAGCAGTGCAAAGATTTACAGCAATTGGCGGTGGACGACCGTATTGCTGTCCTCTACGGTGATGGCAACAACATGGGGGAAGTGGTGAAGAATTTCCGCAGTTTCACCGCTATCCGCTATTTTGCCCGCTACACCGACAGGGCTACGAAAGAGGCCGTGTTCGCGGCTTTGGTCGCTACTATGCCGAAGGACCACTTGCACAAAGTGGAGTTCCTCTCCTTAGGAGGGGACGACCTTTTCCTCATCCTGCCGGCGAAATACGCCCTCACAGCAGCCCGCTTGATGGGGGAAAATTTCGAAAAGTCGTACCGGGGAAGAGAAGGGAAACCGGTGCTGACCCTCTCCGTTGGGGTGGTCATCGCCAAATACAATATGCCGGTGCGGGAACTCTTTGAACTGGCCCAGGAGTCGCTGAAGATAGCCAAACTCCGGAGCAGAGAGCTGGGTGGAATCGGCACCGTGGACGTGGAGGTGCTGGAATCTTTCACCTACTTCGAACAGGGGCTGAAAGCCTTCCGGGAGAAAACCTTTGGCGGTGCGGACTACTACCTGATGCGTCCCTATTCTTTTGCGGTTCTTTCCGGACTGGAGAACCTGATCAGGTTCTTTAAGAAGCGGGAAGAGTTAGGGAAAAACCAGATCTACCGTTTCCGGGACTCAGCTTTGAGCATGGACCCGGAGGAGTTCAAGTGGTTCTACCTCTATCAAGTAGCCAGGCATTTTCTCAAAAACGACCGGACCAAGCAGGTTTATGCCGAATTTAGAGGCAAGGTCGAAGAAATCGCCGGTGCTCTGGGTGGTTGTTTCCAGGAGGAAGACCCCTTCATTACCGCTGGCGACAGGAAATATCTCTTCTGGGCTGACATCGTCCAGCTCTGGGACTACGTGGGAGGTGGTGGCGAATGAAGCTCAGGGTGGAACTGAAGATTTATCCGCAAAAACCTTTTGCCGTGGCCAGCGGTCACGCCACCGCCGGTATCCTCGACAGTTTTCTCCTCCGGGACAGGTGGGAGCGGCCTTATCTGCCCGGAACTACGATAAAAGGCCGGCTCAGGTACTATCTGAGCCAGTTTGCCGAGGAGGAGGATGTAATCAGGCTTTTTGGCAAAAGCGGCAACACTCCCGGTGCCCTCACCTTCGGCGATGCCTGCCTTGTTGATGACGCCCCCTGGCAGGTGGAGGTGAGGGCTGGGGTACAGGTAGACCGGTACCGGCGGGTGGTGGTGGACAAGGCTTTGGCCTTTGCCGAGACGGCCCGCTCGGAGGGGCCTCTGGTGGGGTTAATCACCGGCTACCTGCCGCCGGAGAGCTTCCAGCGGGATGTGGCCCTTCTCTACTTAGCGCTCAAAGCCTTTACCCACGTGGGCAAGAGCAAGTCGCGGGGATTAGGTCGGGTAAAGGTGGAGGCCTTTTTCTACGCCGGCGATGAGAAACTGCCGGAAGAGACCATGCGGGAGTGGGTGAGGAAGTTTGTACAAGGTGAGAATTAAGCTGTTAAGTCCTCTCCTCGTCGGGGGAAGAAAACTCACCGGCCAGCTTATGGAAAGCCTGCCCTACATTCCGGGGGAGGTGTTCAAAGCGGCGGTAGCCCGCTACATAGCGAAAAACTGTGTCGTGCCGGTGAAAGAGAAGCAGAACTGGGTGAGCTTTCAAAATCAGAGAGAGTGCAGCCAATGTCCCTTAGCCGATCTGTGCCGGGACTTTCCTTCTCTCTCCTTCAGCAACGGCTACCCCATCTTGGCGGGAAAGAAAGTTTTGGAGCCGGCGCCCCTCACGGCGAGGGTGTGCAAATACAACGGCTCGCACCGCCTCTTTGACAGCCTCAAGACCTTAATTCACAACACAGAGGTGGGGGAATGCCCCGACTGCTTAGAGCAGAAAGAAGAAAAGGTGCGGACGGAGCGGGCCAAGGGCTTCATGTACCGGGACAAAGAGAGCAAGGCCTATTTTCCTGCTTCTCTCATTAAGTATTACCGCTACCTTACCCGCACGGCCATCGACCCCTACCGTCAGGTGGCAGCCGACGGGCAGCTTTACACCATGAAGGTATTGGACGGTGACTTGGAGTTTGAGTTCTACGCCTTGGGCGGGGTCGAGGCTCTCTCTCCCGGGATGGAACTGCAGGTAGGCGGGAGACTTACCTACGGCTACGGCCGGGTGGAAGTGGTGCGGGTAGACAGAGCCGACGGCGACAGCCCAGAAGCGGTGCTGCGGCGTCTGGAAAAATTCAACAAAAAAGAAGGGCCTGTGTTTATCCCCCTTCTTTTAGTAAGTGACCTGCTGCCCGGGAACCGCGCCT
Organism: Eubacteriales bacterium; assembly: GCA_030446285.1. Lineage (GTDB taxonomy): Bacteria > Bacillota > JASUSC01 > JASUSC01 > JASUSC01 > JASUSC01. The sequence goes on from JASUSC010000041.1 coordinate 12,228, forward strand.
TGGAGGAGATATTCCAAGAGGTATGCCCCGAGGGAGAAATTCATTGCCGCTACTTGGAGACCTCCTGGTGGCGGGGGTTTGACACCTCCGGCTGGGCGGAGAAGCGCAAACCCCTGGAACTGAGGGTCAACATGGGAAGCGTCGTTGTCCTCGCCGTCCCGCGGGAAGCGGTGACGGAGGAGTTGGTCCGCCGCTTAGTGGAGCAGGGTTTTGCTGGGGTAGGTGAGAAACGGGAGTGGGGCTACGGCCGCTTCCGGGTGATGCACCCCGTTCATCTTGCCGAGGGAGGGAAAAGACAATGAATAAAAAAGCCGAAGAACTGCTGCGTGAAAACAGCAAAGTGCTGGTAGCGAAGGCGATAGAGTTAGCGAAAAAGCTGGTGGAAAACAAAAAAGATACAAAAAGCGTTACCCAGTTGCGCAACTTCCTGGAAGTGGTCCAAGCTGCTTCCTGTCCAGAAGAAGTAGAGCTCTATTTAAATTATGTCAAAGCCAAAAAAGGGACCAGAGATTTCTGGGAGAAAACGGCTGAAGAAGCCAAACGTAAACTCAATGAAATCACAAATCTGGTGAAAGAGAGCACCAAAGGAATGAACCTGAGCGGCGAAGAAAAGGACGAGCTCATCAAAAAACACTACGAGAAATTCGTCGGCTACCTTATCTGGCAGTATACCTGTCTTGCCGCCAGTTGAGAGGAGGTCAGGAGTAAGTGTATCACCGTGCCAAATTTTATAACCGCTTAATTGTTAAGGGGGAGCTTGTTCTCTTAAAGCCCCTCCACATCGGGCGAGCTGGTGAGGATATCTACCCCGGGGTGACGGAGAACCAGGTCCTGCGGGACAGCTCCGGCAGGCCTTTCATCCCCGGCTCTTCTCTGAAAGGGGTCCTGCGCAGTTTTACCGAATCCCTCCTCTACGATGAAGACAAGGGAAAGAGCAAAAGCTGCCTTTCTACTTCCCAGCCCTGCTTGGACAAAGATGAAGTGAAAAAAATTAAGGAGCAATGGCTCAAAGACCCTGAACAGCTTTTTCGGAAGATTTATGAAAGACTCTGCCCGGTCTGCCGTACCTATGGCCATCAGCAGTTTGCCGGCAAGGTCCTCTTTGAGGACCTGGACCTCATTGAAGAAACCTATCCCGGCGTTACCGAAGTGCGGGCCGGGGTGGCCATTGAAAGGGAGAGCGGCACCGCCGCAGAAGGGAAGAAGTTTGAAACGGAAGCGGTGCCGGCCGGAACTAAATTCCGCTTCAGCCTTACGGCGGAAAATCTCACTGCCGAGGAAATGGGCGTTCTTTTGTTGGGTCTTTCCGCCCTACGCCGCGGCGAGATTTACTTGGGCGGGATGAAATCGCGCGGCTTCGGACGGGTGCAGCTTCAGGAGGGCAGGGTTACCGTGATCGACGGCACTAAGGCCTACATAGATTTTCTCCTCCGGTCGGAGGACGAAGAAGGGAAAGACTTAGCCTCTTTCCTCCAGGAAAAGGAGGAACTCATCCTGAATTTAGTGCGATAGGAGGTCAACTATGTTTGCCAAGCTGACCAACGAAGCGAAAATAAAATTTATCCTGCGGCCGCGAACCCCTATCTTCATCAAAGACGCCAGGGATGGAGGCTTTGATCCCACCGTGGCCGACATGCAGTTCATCCGCGGTTACAAAAACGGCGAGAGGGTGCCCGTTATCCCCGGCTCCTCCCTCAAAGGAGTCATCCGCAGTCACGCCGAGCGGATCCTGCGCACTTATGATGAAAAATGGGCCTGCAACTCGACGCAGAGCCAGTGCCAGCCTAACAGGCAGCAGCCGGCGAAAAAAAGATACGACGACTCTTGCTATGCCTGCCGCCTCTTCGGCAACACAGGGATAGCTTCCCGCTTTTACTGCGAGGACGCTTATCCGGTAGACCCTTCCGCCGTGGTCTTAACAGGCCGCCCCCACGTGGCCATCAACAGGATAACGGGGGCTGCGGCTAGCGGTGCCCTCTTTTCCGTGGAGGCTCTGGAAGAGGGTGATTTCTTAGTCGAGATGGGGCTGAAAAACTTCAACCACTGGCAGCTTTATCTCATCGCCCTGGTCTTAAAGGACATGGACGACGGTTTTCTTCCCATCGGCGGGCAGACTTCCCGCGGCTACGGGTGGGTGCGGGTCGTCGATGCGAAAGTGACCCTGCGTCAGTACGGAGCGGGGGAAGGAGAGTTCGTCCTCAAGGGTCACCTTTCGCAGAAGGCGGTGAAGTTGAGCGGCTATGAAGTTGCTGCCGGCGGTTACTACCGGGAGGTCACCCTTTCCCTCTTCGACCTCCTGAGTGATAAAGTTCCTTACGGCAATCTGGAAAAGCTGGTGCGCGAGGAAGAAGGGAAATAAATTTAGCATGACTTAAAAGGAAGGGATGCGGGGAAGGAGGAGGCAAGATGTCCAATCGTTACACTCTGTTAGGGGAAAAACCCTATGCTTTTGTGCCGCCGGTGGAAAGGAGAGGGGGGAAACAAGCCCCTACCCACGAGCGCTACCAGGACAACCACTATTCCGGGAAAATAGTGGTGGAGTTTACTGCTCTCACCCCAGTGGCGGTGAGCGCGGGCAGCTACAAATTCGTGGACGGCAAGTACGTGCAAGACGCCATAAGCCATGCTGGGAAGCCCGTACTCCCCGGTTCTTCGGTGAAAGGGGTGGTTCGGGCGGTGGCGGAGGCAGTCAGCGCGAGCTGCTTTTCCGTGACCATGGGGATAAATAAGCATCTGCTCGAAAAAGCCCTTCCCAAACAAAACAGTCAGAAATGCAGTGATTACCGCGCGGCCTGTCCGGCCTGTTCTCTCTTCGGTTTAGCGGGGAAAGAAAGCTTGAAAAGCCGGGTGGAGTTCGGCGAGTTTACCACTGTAGGAGATGTGAAATTGGAACTGCGCCAACTGCCCCAGTTGGAGAGGCCTTTTAAGGATTACCCACAGAAGAAAAGTGACGCTCAGAAGGGGCAGTATTTGCAGGATCTGGCAAGACTGCTGGGCGGGAGAGAGGAGAGAAATTTGAGCAACTACGGCAACGAGCGCCTTTACTACTGCCGGCTCTGCTCTTCGGACGAAGGCTGTCTAACCTGCACCAAAGACGACTTCTGGCGGATTTACAGCCAGTTTGGCAATCCCAAGCAGCGCGAGCTGCGCTTCCGCGGGCGCAAGTTTTACTTCCACGGGCAGGAGCCGTTGCAATTCCGCACCAACTACCACTACCGGGCTTACGCTCCTGCCGGCACCCGCTTCCAGGGGGAGGTTTATTTCCGCAACCTCACCCGAGAAGAGTACGGCCTTCTCCTTTACGCTTTGGGGGCCGGGGGCGAGTTCTGTCTGAAAATAGGCTACGGCAAGCCCCTTTTCTACGGTTCGGTGGCTACCAAAATCGTTCGCGCGGAAAAATATCATCTGTCCGCCGAACTCCCGGACGTGAATTCTGCCATCCAGGCCTATAAAGACAGCACCCCCTTCCTGGACAGGCAGCGGCAGGAGTTGGAGAAAATTCTCTCCTGGAAAAAGCCTCTCGGTAAGCCGCGCAGTTCGCCAAACTACTGATAGGTGGGAGTAATGATGGAGAGAAAAGAGGTTATCAAAGCGGTAAACAAATTTTTCCTTCCCGGCAGCCTCCGCAACTTCAATTACGACCCCAAAAGCGAGCTCAAAAAGTCCTACGTCCAGCTCATTCTTGACATTTACAATCAGGTGGCAAAGATGAACCTTCCCGATGAAAAGGCCAAAATCGAAGTGAAAAATTACTTAAAACCTCTGGAAAGAGAGCAGCAGTTTTTGCGTGACAACATTCGCCGGGAGACCCTCAAGCTCTGGCGAGTTCTTTCCCGCCACGGCGACTTTCAGCGGCTGAGTTTTGAGGGGCAGAGGTTTTTCGTGGCGTATCTTGCCAAAGTGGCGGAGGACAAGGGAAGATGAGGATAGCACTAACGGAGTTGACCCTATCTGGCTCAGGAGAAATGGGGGGGGTCCCGCCCCTCCTTTTAGGCCGCGCTCTCCACGCCCTTCTTTTCGCGGGGCTCAAGCGCTGCCGCCCAGACCTTGCAGACCGCTTCCACGCAGCCGACCCCAAGCCCTTCAGCCTGAAGTTCCGCGGCCGGGACAGAGTGGCGGTGGTCTCCTTCCATCCGGAGCTGAACGAAGCGCTCAAAGAGGTCTTAGCAGGGCCGATCAAAGGGGAAGTGAAGGGAAAAGAGTTTGTGGCCGAGGTGGCTGAAGGGAAAGAGAAGGAGGACCTTTTCCTCTCCCTCTTCGCTGCTCCCCTGGAAGAGATAACTCTGCAGGTGGTAACCCCGGCGGCTTTCAAAACGGGCGATTATTTCCTTCCCCTGCCGGTGCCCCGGCTCATCGTGGAAAACCTGCTGCGACGCTGGAATGCCTGGCTGGAGCCGGCCATCCCGGAGGAGTTCCTGACCTGGGTCGAGCGCAGCCTATTTCTCACCCGCTGCAGGGTGAACACAACGAAAACCGGGGCGGAAGGAGTCCTCGTTGGCTTTACTGGCTCTTTTACCCTGCGGGTTAAAAATGCTGAGGCGAAGGAGAACTGCTACCTTAGCACCCTCCTCCGTTTTGCCGCCCTTGCCGGCATTGGGGCTAAGACGGCTATGGGGATGGGAAGCGTGGAAATTGCGACAGAGAAGAGGGTTGAAGATAGGTGGGGCCAGCGGAAAAGATGAGAAAAAATTCTGAAAATGGAAAACCTCCGGTGACTGCAAAAAAGGGGGGAGGTTTTCCAAAAGGAGGGGAACAGCGGAAATCCTTGCAGATCAAGGCTTCGCAGCCGAATTCCTAGCTTGTAAGTCGGGATTAAAAAGCCTTTTTCAGAAAATTCTGAGGGAGGTTTTCCAAATCCGCCTTTCAATCCCTTGGGGGACAAGGGGTTGAGAGGGGTGCTGTTGCAACAGCCTCAAAGCCCTGAAAGGGATTGCTACAGG
>JASUSC010000042.1 GCA_030446285.1 Eubacteriales bacterium
TGATCAGGCCGTAGGGCTGGACCGGCCCGAACTTAAGCCTTCGGAGAGGAGGGCCCCTGCACAGGTGTCCCGGCACCTGTGTAAGCCGCCTCGATGAAAGAGGAAGCCCACCCTTTCAAGGGTGGGAGGAGGTCACTTTAATCAACCCTGCCTTGTGCATGGCATGGGCCACCTGCTGGAGCGAGTGCAAGTGCGATGCTGCAAGGGAAGACGTCGACAAATATGCTTCCAAAATAGACCAGCACGCCTGCCGCTGGTGCTTCCGCTGCTATAACGCCTCTCCGGTGGGTGGTACCATTATCATAGCCAATGAATAATGCGCCGCGCTGGAGGTCACTGCAAAGGTGTGGATAGCCAAGTATCTGGTGGCAGCTCTGGCTCTGGTCGTTCTTGCCTGGATCCTGTTTTGGCCCATATCTGCTCCGGCAAAGTATATAGGGTTGATTTTGTTTTTCCTGCTGGCTTTCCTGGCCACTCGGTGGGATATGCTTCTGGCCAGATGGCGAAGCAGGAAACATTAACTGCCTTCTACTTCCCGGAGGAACTCTGAAAGTTTTTTCAGAGCTTTGATTTTTTTCCCGTCTCCCACCCGGGCAGCATTAAGAGCATCGTGGAGGGAAAGAATAGTCTGACGGTAGGTTTTTCTGTCAACTGGGAAAGGATGGCCGTCTTTACCTCCGTGAGCAAAGGAGTAACGTACGGGGTCGGTGAAGCTGGGTTTGGCCCCGTAAATGACCTCTGCTGTCATGGCCAGAGCCCGCACTGTGTTTTTACCAACTCCCGGAGTTGTCAGGAGGTCGATAAAATCCGCCGGAGGATGCTCGTACAATTTATATAGGATTTTATTAAGATAATCGGCACGGGGAATACTGTGGCGGGCCGGCAGGGAATAAGCGGGGAGACTTGCGTCCGCGAAAAGGCTAAGCTGCTCCCCCGTTGCTGGTGGCAAATTATTCCGGAAAGTTTTTCCAAGGCCTTTTTCCAGCAAAGCAGGGCTTTCCCGGAGGAGGGACACTATAGCTTGACGGCACTCCCTGCTTTCCCGGGCAGTGAGATTGAGGACCTTTCCCCGGTAATCGCAGCAAATGCCGCTGTGGGGTTCTTCGACAAAATTTGTCACTTTCCCGGAATACCAGTGGTAGCGGCGGGCATAACGGAGATCGGGGCGCATTCCTTGCTGAATCACTGCCCAGCTACCCTGGGTGGTAAAAATAAAGACGTGGTGGTAGAGGTCAAAACCGTCCTGAAGGGCAGCGGTATCTACCTTGGCAACCAGTTTGCTGATAGATTGAAGCTGAACTACCGAGAGAGGCAGGGCGTGCTTGCTGCCGATTTCCTCGATTTCTGCTGGCGTGTTGCGCGAAACTTTACCTTTTCCTCCTGCAATAAAAAGGCCTAATTCTTTTTGCCAGGGGCGGAGACCTTCTTTTAAAGCACCGCAGACGGTAGTAGTAAGGCCGGACGAATGCCAATCGAAACCTAAAAGACAGCCTAAGGACTGAAACCATACTGGGTCCGCTAAACGACGAAGAATTTCTTCCGGGCCAAATTCCCTGGCGATGGCCAGCATTATGGCCGTCCCCAACTCTTTCATTTCCTGGAAGAGATAGACGGGACAGCGGCCGTCGTGAAGGGGAAGGTCGAAGATTCCCCGACGCATGTTATTCCTAGTCATCTAAACTGGGCAAAACTGCACTAGTTTAGACGGCTGGGGTATTTGTAGTCCGCCTTTCAGGTTGCCTCAGCCCCAGCAGGCGGTTTTTGAGACAACCATAGCCATATCCAGTCTTTCAATACAATAGCTTTTTGTTTCTCTTCTGTCTAACAAGCATACTACATCTTCACCACCTTTTAAACACCTATCTCGGTACGAACGGGGGGAAATCTTTGCCCTGCTCAAAGAAGGATACTCCGTCTCAAGCATAGCAGAAAAACTCGCCCGCCACCGCAGCACTATCTACCGGGAAATCAAGCGGGGCACCACTATTCAGCTCTGTTCTGCCCTAACTACCTACCAGGCTTATTTCCCGGAAACCGGCCAAGACCTCAGACAACGGCACAGAGTCTGTCAACTTGAGCAGTCACGGCATTGATGTGTACTCCGCCCACCCTTACTCTCCTTGGGAGCGGGCGACTAACGAACGACACGACGGCTTCATCTGGCGGTTCATTCCTAAGGGAACCGCTGTTGAGGATCTTGCTTCAGCCCAGATAGAAAGGGTCCAGAACTGGTGTAACAACCTGCCGCAAAGATTTGAGGCTACTTAAGGCCGGCGGAGTTATTCCAGGAAGAACTTGAAAAGCCCCTCCATCCAACCCTACAATTTCAAACCGCTTGCACAATAAATACCGGGTTTCTCAAAAAAGTGTCGCAGTTAATATTGCAATTTAGAACTTTTTTCTACTTTTCCTAGAAAAACGGGGGAGCGCTAGGGGGCTATAATCCCCCTCAATTCATGGAGGGGAAGCGTCACAAAAGGGTTTTTCTGCTCGGTGTCGAAATAATCATAAAACAACCTGGTGGTGGGGAAATGAAATCTCTGGCCCTGGTCCTCAACCCGGAAAAGCAGCGCGCCTTTACCATAGCCCACGAACTTATTGGCTGTGTGGAGAAAATGGGGGGAAAAGTTTATTTGGCCGCTTCCTATGCTGTGTTGCTGGGATGCCCAGAAAGAGGGATTTCTCCCGAGGAGATGGGAGAGAAGGTGGAAGGGGTAGTGGTAATCGGCGGGGACGGCACCCTGCTGGCCACAGCCCGGGAGGTGGCGCCGCTGGGGTTACCTCTTCTCGGGGTGAACGTGGGACAGCTCGGCTTCCTTACTGAAATAGAGGCACCCGATCTGAGGGAGGCCCTGCACAAATTGATGCACAATTCTTACCGCATTGAAGAGCGGATGATGCTCCACACCGCTGTGGTCCGGGAAGGACGGGTGCTGGAAGAATATATATGCCTCAACGACGCAGTTATTGCTAAAGGGGCTTTCGCCCGCGTCATCCATCTGGAAGCCTGGGTGGACGGCCAGTATCTAGACACATATCCGGCCGACGGCCTTATTATAGCCACCCCCACCGGGTCCACCGCCTACAGCCTTTCTGCCGGCGGACCGCTGGTAGTTCCAGATTTGGAATTAATCCTTCTTACCCCCATTTGTCCCCACACCCTTTATTCCCGGCCGCTTATCCTACCGGCCGCAAGCAGTGTCCGGGTAAAACTTCTTTCTTCTCCCGGAGAGGTTACGCTGACCCTGGACGGGCAGCACGGCCTCAGTTTGCAGCCCGGGGATGAAGTTTTGGTCAAAAGGGCAGAGGTAAAAACTAGGCTGGTTAAAATTAACGATCGCAACTTTTTTGGTATCTTACGGGAAAAGATGAAGAAGGAGGACAGGGGTATTGGGTAGGCCGGGGGGAATCAACACCATCGTCCACCACCTGGTCGGCGGCTACCTCCAGCCCGGTGACGTAGCCGTGGATGCTACGGCGGGCAACGGTCACGACACCGTTTTTCTGGCCCAGAAAGTAGGGGAAAAAGGGTTTGTTTACGCTTTCGATATTCAGTTAGAGGCCCTTGACCAGACGGAAAGACGTCTGCGGGAAGAAGGGCTCCGGGAACGGGTGCAACTGATCCAGGCCGGTCACGAGGAGATGGACCGTTATGTGGAGAAAAGGCCGGTTAAAGCGGTGATGTTCAATTTGGGCTATCTCCCGGGAAGCGACAAGAAGGTTATCACCCGGCCGGAAACCACTCTCAAGGCGGTGCAGGCCGCCTTAAACCTGCTGGCTCCCGGCGGGGTGGTGAGCATTACCGTTTACACCGGTCATCCCGGAGGCGAAGAAGAGAGCGATGCTTTGGCCACTTTGTTCTCTACCCTGGATGGCCGAGAGTTTGCCGTGTTAAAAGGCTTTTATGTGAACCGCAGTTCAAAAGCTCCTTTTTTTTACCTGGTTGAGAAAACTGGAGGGCGGGGCAGGTGAAAAAGAAGTTGAAGCAGTTGCGGCACCGGAAAATTCTCGATATTATCAGCCGCAAAGAGATTGAAACCCAAGAAGAACTGGCAGAAGAACTGAAAAGAGAAGGAATAGACGTTACCCAGGCCACCGTTTCCAGGGACATCAAGGAACTCCGGCTAGTCAAGGTGCCGGTCCAGGGGAACAGGTACAAATACGCTGTGCCGGGTGGAGCAGTTCCCAACTACGATCTGGAACGCCTGCAGCGGGTGTTTTCGGACGCAGTGCGCAGTGTGGAGGGGAGCGAGAACCTGGTGGTTATCAAGACTTTCCCGGGACTGGCCCAGGGAGTGGCTTCCGCCGTGGATAACGCTGGCTGGCAGGAAATCTTAGGTACTGTGGCTGGGGATGACACCATTATTGTCGTGGTACGGAAGAAGAAAGACCGACCCACAGTAGAGCGACGGTTTCGCCAGTTAATGCTGCAGGAGGTTTGACCTATGCTGCGCCAGATCCACATTCGCAATCTGGCCATAATTGAGGATGTGACCATAGATTTTGCCGCTGGCTTTAACGTCATCACCGGAGAGACAGGGGCGGGGAAGTCCATTATTATCGACGCCCTCAACTTGGTCTTAGGAGGAAGGGGAACGGCGGAAATAATTCGCGCCGGGTGCGACAAGGCTCTGATCAGCGCCTACTTTGAACTGGAGGGAGAGCCACCTTCCCTTCTTACCGAGATTGGCCTGGAAGGGGAAAGGGAGTTAATGGTGGTACGGGAGATTGCCACTGGCGGCAGAAGTACAGCCCGCATCAACGGCGTTGCTGTACCCCTTTCTTTTTTGCGGGAAGTGGGTCAGGAATTAGTGGACATTCAGGGCCAGCACGAACAGCAGTCTCTCTTCCGCCGTCATCTTCACCGGGAATTGCTGGATCTCTTCGGTGGCGAAGAACTCCTTGCCCTGCGGGATGAAACCACCCGCCTTTACCGGGCTTGGCAGGAGAAGGAGAAAGCTCTGGCCGAATTGAAGGCCGGGGAGGCGGAGCGGGAACGGCTGCGGGACCTTTACGCCTTTCAACTGGAGGAAATAGAACGGATCAACCCCCGCCCCGGGGAGGAAGAAGAACTGGAGGCGGAACGCCGACGCTTAGCAGCCGCCGAACGCCTTGCCCTCCTCTGTCAGCAGGCGTACAGCGACCTCTACAGCGGTCAGCCGCCTTTACCGGCGGCAGTGGATTTAGTTCACCGGGCGATAACGGCTATGGAAGAGATGGCGGCGGCGGACGAACAGGTGAAACCCACCCTGGAGGAGGTGCGGGAAGCCGCCTGTGTGCTGGAAGAAGCGGCCCGTTTCTTGGCTCGTTACGGGGACAGGATCGAGAACGACCCGCAGAAATTAGCGGCGGTAGAGGATCGGCTGGAGGATCTGCGGCGTTTGCAGAAAAAATACGGTCCTACCCTGGCGGATGTTCTGGCCTACCGGGACCGGATAAAAGAGGAGCTGGGTGGGGCTGAAAACGCTGTCCTGGCGGGGGAAGAGCTGGAGAAGGAAATTACCCGCCTGCGGGCAGAGTATGAAGAGAAAGCGGCAGCCCTTTCTCTCGCCCGGGAGAAGGCTGCCCGGCGTTTGGAAGAGACTGTCACCGCTGAACTGAAGGCTTTAGCTATGCCTCATGTGCGCTTTGCCGTGGCGCTGACCCCTTCGGAGCCGGGGCCACTGGGAAAGGAGGAGGCCGAATTCCTCCTTTCACCCAACCCCGGGGAACCGCTGCGGCCTCTGCAGCGTATTGCTTCCGGCGGCGAACTGGCCCGGGTGCTGCTGGCCATCAAAACCGTCCTGGCCAGCCTGGACAGGACGCCCACCCTCGTTTTTGACGAGGTGGACGCCGGCCTAGGGGGCCAGGCCCTGTCGGCGGTGGCCCGGCGGTTGTCCATGCTGGCGGCAAGCAGGCAGGTGATATGTATCACCCATTCCCCCCAGGTGGCAGCAGTTGGCGACAGGCACTTGCTGATTAGTAAAGAGGTCCGGGATGGACGTACCACTACCCGGGTAAAAGTGCTGAAAGAAGAAGAGAGGGTGGAGGAACTGGCACGGATGCTGGCCGGGGATAGAGTAACGGCTACCACCCTTCTCCACGCCCGGGATATGCTGGCGAAAAGGTAAAAGGGAGCTCCTTCCGCTAAGAAAGGGCTCCCTTTTTTGTTGTCTTTCTTACAGGACGCGGAAGATGAAACATTTCAGGTAATGGGATTCCGGATAGCCGATGAGAACAGGGTGATCCTGGGGCTGCCGGCGCAATTCTATCAACTGGAGACGCCTTTTGGCGTCGCGGGCGGCATCCTCCACCACCGCCAAAAATTCCGGCTCCGTCATGTGGTAAGAACAGGAACAGGTTACCAGGTAACCGCCCCTTTTCAAGATCCGCATGGCCCGCAAATTGATTTCTTTGTAACCGCGGGCGGCGGCAGCCACGGTGCTGCGGCTTTTGGTAAAAGCCGGCGGATCTAAAATAACCAGGTCGTACTTCTCGCCTTTTTTGTCCTGTTCCCGCAGGAAATCGAAGGCATTGGCTTCCACCAAATGGAGCCGTTCTTCCACTCCGTTGAGACGGGCGTTTTCCCTGGCTACTGTTAGGGCGTGAGGGGAGATGTCCACCGCCGTGACTTCTTTTGCTCCGTAGCGGGCGGCGTGAACGGAGAAACCTCCCGTGTGGCAGAAGCAGTCCAGCACCCGGGCTCCCGAGGCAAAGGGCCTGAGAGCGGCCCGGTTATGTCTTTGATCCAAGAAATGACCCGTTTTTTGTCCCTCAACGAAGTCAACTAAAAAAGGAAAACCGTTTTCCCTTATTACCACCGGCGAATTTGCTTCCCCAAAGAGAAAGCGGGAATAGAGAGGCAATCCTTCTAACTGCCGCACTTCCTGGTCGTTGCGGGCGTAAACGGCCCGGGGTTTAACGAGACGAATGAGTTCGTCGACAATAATTTCCTGCCAGCGGTCGATACCCAGGGTGAGGCTCTGAACTACCAGGACATCGCCAAATTTATCGGCGATAAAACCGGGAAGGAAATCGGCTTCGCCAAAGATCACCCGGCAGGAATCACTTTCGGGCTCGCCAGCGAGAAGCTTTTCCCGCAAAGACCAGGCCTGACGCACCCGTTCCCGGAAAAAATCGGCGTCAATGGGCTCTTCCCGGGAGGACGTGAGGAGACGGACGGTTATCATGGAGGCAGGGTTGTAGTAGCCCCGGCCGAGAAATTTTCCCCGCCAGTCGTAAACTTCAACGATGTCGCCGGGTTGCGGGTTTCCCTCAACGGTGGCAATTTCCGTTCGGTACACCCAGGGGTGCCCTTGCCGGTTGCGGCTCCCCCGGCCTTTCTGGAGGAAAATCATCATCTACTGCTTCTACTCCTTTCGTCCGTAGATGGCAGTGGCGTAGTCGACGAACTGACGGGCGGTGCGACCGGAAAAGCCGTTGTATTTCTGGGCCCAGATGAGGGCTTCCCGGCGGAGGATGTCCCTGTCCACCTGGAGGCGACGCAGCTGGGCCAGTTTTTCGACAATCTGCAGATAAGTGGCCTGATCGGGCGTGGTGAAAATGAGAGTGATACCGAACCGGTCGGCTAAGGAGAGGAGTTCCTCCCGGCTGTCATCCGGGCGCCTGTCTGTGTCGGCAGGCCAGTTTTCCCGCACCAAGTGACGCCGGTTGGAAGTAGCGTAGATGAGAACGTTGGCCGGTCGAGCTTCCACACTGCCTTCCAGCACGGCCTTTAAAAAGCGATACTGGTCCGTTGTTTCCTGGAAAGAAAGGTCGTCGACAAAAATGATGAATTTGAGATTGCGGTCCCGCAACCGCTCTACAATGGCGGGGAAGTCGGCCAGGTGATCACGGGCCACTTCCACCAGCCGTAAGCCCCGGCTGGCGTAACGGTGCAGCAAGGCTTTAATGGACGAAGATTTTCCCGTCCCCCGGTCCCCGTAGAGAAGGACGTTGTTAGCCGGCAGTCCTTCCAGGAAAAACTCGGTGTTTTCTTGCAATATTTTCAGGTTGTGCTCGATTCCCACCAGTTCTTCTAACCGGACCGGGTCGGGGTGGGCTATCCCGCAAAGCTGGCCGCCTCTTCCCACCCGCTGCCAGCGGAAAGCCCGGTAGAGGCTGAAGATGCCGGCCCCGTGGCGGTAATGATAACTGGCCAGGTCGTCTACCAGGGAACTCCAGTCGTCGCATACCGCCATGGCTGCTTTGAGGCGGGTTTCTTCGCCGTCAACGTTATGATTTCCTTCCCGGGGACCGCGACTCAACTGGTCCCAGCGCGGCCAGTCCTGGGGCATGGCGGCGGGAAAGAGAGCGGCCATTATTTCTAAAAGGCGGACGTTATCGAGCTGGAAGAGAACCTGCAGGTATTTTAAATCGCGGGCGGCAGCGTATTTCAACCCCGGCGAAAGCTTGCCCACCGGTGCCGTCTCCGCCTTCAGGGTAAAGGGATTTTCGTCACAGATAATCTGGTTGAGAAGATAGTTCTGCCAGGGGTCGCCTACCAGCCGGCGCGGCTGGAATTCGGCGTGGGCAGCCAGGTGCGAAAACAGACGGTGGTAGAGAAGGACTGCTTCTTTCTGTTCGGGCTGGGAGGAGGAGCAGACCTCCATTAAACGTAGCATGAGCTGAACCGGCTCTTTTTCCAGGACGCGCCGATAGAGGGAAATGTAACAGGCTGCCTGAAGGACTTCGGAAACGGCGCTGCGGGCTTTCTCTTTCAAATTAATTCCTCCTTTTCACTTTGCTATTCAATCCCATGACTTAATTTTGACACAAACAGGGGAAAAGTTACAAGCGGGCGCAGAAAAGAAAAAGTAGACCGGAAAAATTTTATGTTAACAGTTTTATTCCTTCAGCTATAAAATAAAATATAGCAAGCGGAAAAGGGAGGAGCGGACATGAACTGGCTGGAAGAAGTAAAGGAGATTTTCGCCGGTTACGGTATTCCTGCGGCGAAAATTGGACCGGGTTATGCCCCGGCTTTATTTTATTACCACGATATCGTCGCTCAGGTCGGTAATTTTCTCCCCGCCGCCGGTGGTAACGAGGAAGGTGTTTTCGATCCCCACCACTCCTTCCCCGGGGAAAGAGAACTTGGGTTCCAGGGCCACCACCTGCCCTTCCTGCAAGGATTCCTCGCTGCCCCGGGCCAAGACGGGTAGTTCGTCTAATTCCAGCCCCACGCCGTGGCCGACGAAAGCGGCCTGTTCCCCCGGCGGGCCCATGAAGTGGTCGGCCAGACCGGCTGCGGCAGCCATTTCCCGGGCCAGATCGTAAAGCTCCCCGGTTTTTACCCCCGGTTTAAGCCGGGCGACCACGGCAGCCTGGATATCCAGGGCGACCTGGAATGCCTTTTCTAAATGCGGAGCGAGGCTACCGCAGACGAAGATGCGGGTCATGTCCACGATGTAGCCGCGGTGGACCCAGCCGTAGTCGATTAAAACAGGGGTGTTTGGCTGGATAACGGCAGCAGAAGGCCCGTGGGGCCAGGAAGGGGAAAGTCCTCTGCCGCCAGTCGGACCGTCGAAAAAGCTGGGGAGGGGGGCTTGGCGGCCGGAGAGGACATAGCCCATAAACAGCTCTTGATTGAAGGCGCGCATGCGCACGTACCCTTCATGACCGGCCAGGCGGGCATGGTATTCGATGGCGGCGGCCACCTCTATTTCCCGTTTCCCCGTCTGGAGCAGGGAAGGTATAAGGGCGAACACTTTTTTCATGGCAGCAGCGCCTTCCCGCATCCGGGCTATTTCCCACGGCGATTTCACCGACCGCTGTTCCCTCACTATGCGGGATATGTCCACCAGTTCTGCCTGGGGGAAAAGGGATGTATAAAACTTGTAAAGCTGAACGGGCAGAACGTCTAAGGTTGTCCCAATTCGTTTTTTCTCTGAGCCTATTACTGCCTTCAACTCGCGGGAATTCAGCGAGCGAAAGTCTGTTAGAGGGGAATCCTCTTGCGCCCGGCTCAGGCTGCGGCGGACCAGAAAAACCGGATCGCCTTCCGCGGGTACCCACAGAACACCGTTCTGGCGGCAGCCGGTGTAATAAAGAAGGTCGGCGCCTTGGAGAATGAGGGCACCATCGAGCTGACTTTGCCTCAGCTTCTCCTGAAGCTGGGCAAGGCGGCGGGAAATTTCTGAACTAGGAACCAATTTTACTACCTCCTCGCAAAGTTTATATGTTTATGTAAAATTATATTCCTTCTACAAAAACTGGCAAGAACTTCAGCATCGAAAAAAGGGGGTGGATGGCATAATCCTGACCTGAATTCCGGGGAGAACTTCCTGCCTTGCCCCCAAGGGGGAAAAAATATATAATTGTTAGCAAAAGCAGGAGCTGCCTGGAAAAGGAAAGAGCGCGATGAAAGTAAAAGATCTTGGCGAGTTTGGTTTGCTGGCAAAGATAACTCCTTTTCTTCCCTGTGACCCCCGCCGGGTGATAAAGGGAATAGGGGACGATGCCGCCGTCATCGACCTGGGGGGTGACCGGGTTTTAGTGGTTACAACCGACATGCTGGTGGAGGACCGGCACTTTTCTTTGCAGTATACCGACGGCTGGCATTTGGGCATCAAAGCCATGGAGGTTAATATCAGCGATATTGCCGCCATGGGGGCCGTTCCCCTTTATGCTTTGGTGTCTTTAGGGCTTCCCCCGGCAACAGAGGTGGAGTTTGTCGAAGAGCTTTATCGGGGTATGGCCTGTTCGGCGCGGGAACGGAACATCAGCATTGTCGGAGGAGATACGGTCCGGACGGAGAAAATAGTGATCAGCATAACTCTCCTGGGCGAAGGGGAAAAAGGGCAAATCGTTTTTCGGTCGGGGGCCCGGCCCGGCGATGTGGTGGCTGTGACCGGACCGCTGGGGCGCTCGGCCGCAGGGCTTTTCCTTTTGCAGAATAGAGAAAAACTACAAGATGTTGCCGGCGAAATTAAAGAAGAACTGATATCAGCCCACCTTGCTCCGCGGGCCCGTTTGCGAGAAGGACTGATTTTGGCCAATTCCGGAGCTGTTACCGCTATGAATGACATCAGCGACGGGCTGGCCAAGGAAGTGACGGAAATCTGCCTGGCAAGCAGGACTGGCTGTCGTCTGAAGAAAGAGAAGATTCCGGTGGCGGTTGCCGCCTGTTTGGTAGCAGAAAAAACCGGCCAGGACCCTCTGGCCTGGGCTTTAGGCGGCGGTGAAGATTATGAGCTGGTTTTTACCGTGAAACCAGAGCGGCTGGAAGAGATAAAAAAGGTTATGCTCGCTGCCGGCAGGACTATTTTCCCCGTTGGTGAAATCACCGGAAGCGGGGAAATAATACTGGAAAGTGAAGACCGGGAGGATCCTCTTTTTGTAGCCGGCTATGACCATTTCAAGGAGGGCTTTTAGCTTTGTTAGTGCTGACGACTACAGAACCCGAAGAAACGCGCCAATTGGGAGAAAAGTTAGGCAGCCTCCTCAAAGGAGGAGAGGTAATTTTTCTCAGCGGCCCCCTGGGAGCCGGAAAAACTCAGTTAGCCAAAGGGATTGCAGCGGCCCTGAAGGTAGAGAAGGAAGTTACCAGCCCTACCTTTACTCTCATCAACCAGTACCGGGGAGAAAAGCTCAACTTTTACCACATGGACTTTTACCGGCTGCAGTCACCGGCAGAGGCTGCCGAACTGGGGCTGGAGGAATATTTTTACGACGATACGGGGGTAACAGTAGTTGAGTGGGGAGAAAACATCCGGGAACTCTGGCCGGAAGAATACCTGATGGTGGAGATAGAATATAAAGATGGCGGGGAGGAAAGGACTATTACCTTCCATCCCCGGGGTAGTCGCTACCGGCAGGTGGTAAAGGGATTGCAGGAGAAAAAGTAAAGGATTGCCGAGATGGGGAGATGGGATTTTGTATATTTTAAGCATTGATACGACTACCAAGACGGCAGGGGTGGCGGTAGCCGAAGACGATCACATTCTGGTGGAGATGGTTTTAAACCGTCAGCAACATCATTCCCTGTACATCGGTCCCATGATTGAGCAGGCTCTTACCATGGCCGGGATTAGCTGCCGGGATCTGGGCCTTATCGCTGTTACCCGGGGCCCCGGCTCTTTTACCGGGTTGCGGATAGGACTGGCCATTGCCCGGACGATGGCCCAGGTGTTGCAGATCCCCCTGGTGGGAGTGGATACGCCCGATGTTCTGGCCTACAATCTTTCCGGTCATGGCGGCTTGGTCTGTACCGTTCAGGATGCCAGAAAAAAAGAGCTTTATGTCGCCATCTATCACAGCCGGACGCTGGGGATGGAAAGGCTGGAAGGACCGGCAGTTATGACTCCTCAGGAATTACTCCAGCGCTTGAAAAAGTATGCGCGGCCGGTGTTGTTCGTCGGTGACGGCGTCGTTCCCTACCGCAGTGTTTTTGCCGAAGGGTTGGGCGATAAGGCTATTTTCTGTGCCCACAATTATCCCCGACCTTCAGTGTTGATTCATATTGCCCTTGCCAGATACCTGCAGGGAGAAGTTGTTTCTCCTCTTGAACTGCAACCTCTCTATCTGCGGCCTTCAGAAGCGGAGCGCAATCTTGCCCAGCGGAGGGCTGAGGAGAGCAAGAAAGAGAAAGTGGTGCGGGTTAAAGGAGAAAGATAAGAGATGGAACTCACCATCAGACCCATGCAGCCCGAAGATGTAGACGCTGTTTGGGAAATAGAACAGAAATCTTATCCGACGCCGTGGCCCAAATCGGCTTTTTTTCATGAAATCGGCGAAAACAGTCTGGCTTACTACCTGGTATTAGTGGCTGACGGGAAGTTGGCCGGTTACGGGGGTATCTGGGTTTTTGTAGGCGAGGCCCACATTACCACCATTGCGGTGGAGCCGGAAATGAGGGGGCAGAAATTAGGGGAGACCCTCCTCCAGGCCTTAATTTATCTGGCGCGTCATCTCGAAGCGGTGGAGATGACCTTAGAGGTGAGGGTATCCAATTTTGTGGCCCAGAATCTCTACCGGAAAGTTGGTTTTTTGACCACAGGAGTGCGCAAGAAGTATTATACCGATGGGGAAGATGCCCTTATCATGTGGCTGGAAGATTTGAGTAAGGCAGCAGAGAGGGCTAGGTCTTACCTGGAAGAACACCGGGTCAAGCTGATACTGCCTGAGCCCAACTGGAACAACAGGAGGTAGCGGGGATGAAAATTTTAGCCATTGAAACGTCCTGCGATGAAACAGCGGTGGCGGTAGTAGAAGATGGTTACCGGGTCCTGGCCAATTTGGTTTCCTCCCAGGTGGAGGCCCATAAAGTTTTCGGAGGAGTGGTACCCGAAATCGCTTCCCGCAAACATCTGGAGATTATAAATCATTTGCTGGCTGAGGCTGTAGCCCAGGCGGAGATAACCTTTGCTGATGTTGACGCTGTGGCCGTTACCTACGGTCCGGGTTTGGTGGGGGCTTTGCTGGTGGGGGTATCGGCGGCCAAAGCTCTGGCTCTTGCGTTAGGGGTGCCGCTGATAGCAGTAAACCACTTGATGGGTCACATTTACGCCAACTTTTTGGCTTACCCGGAACTGAAGTTTCCTTTCGTTTGCTTGGTCGTCTCAGGGGGTCATACCGACCTGGTTCTGGCCCGGGATCACGGGGACTTTGCAATTTTGGGACGCACCCGGGATGACGCTGCCGGGGAGGCTTTTGACAAGGTAGCCCGCCTCCTGGGACTGGGCTACCCTGGCGGACCGGCCATCGATAATCTGGCCCGTCAAGGTAACCCGGAGGCTATTGTTTTTCCCCGGGCTTTCCTGGGGGACGGGAATCTGGACTTCAGTTTCAGCGGCCTGAAGACGGCGGTGATGAACTGCGTTCGCAGGGAGGGGGAAAAGTTTTCCCCGGCCGACATCGCGGCGAGTTTTCAAAAAGCGGTAGTGGATGTGCTGGTCGAAAAAGCCTTTCAGGCGGTGGAGCGCGCGGGAGTAAAAACTCTTCTCATTGCTGGTGGGGTAGCAGCCAACAGTTATCTCCGCCAGCGGCTTGCCGCTGAGGCCCCAGAAAAAGGGGTAGAAGTTAAACTGCTCCCCCTCGAACTGTGTACTGACAACGCCGCCATGATTGGTTGTGCGGCTTATTTTAAATACTGCCGGCAGGATTTCGCTCCCCTTTCTCTTAATGCTGTTCCGGACTTAGTTTTGGGGGAAGAGAGGTATTGAGCGGATTTTTTGGCGAACTGCCGTTTCTGGGGATGAATATTTTGTGGATAATGTGGATAAACCTGTTGATAACTTGTCTTCCAAGACTTTCTTCTGTGGACTCTTTTGTGTAGATTAGAATTTTCACAGAAGACAGAAAAATGCGGAAAGGAGAAGGGAAATTGTTACCGGTCTTGTTCAAGTTAGGGCGGATAGAAATTCACAGCTGGGGACTTATGCTGGCAGTGGCAGTGCTGTTAGGCACGTACTTAGTGATTCGGCGCGGAGTAAAGTTGGACTATGATGCGGACAGGCTTCTCAATTTAACCATCCTCGTTCTAATCAGTGGTATTGCTGGAGCCCGACTTTTTTATGTTCTTTTCTACGCGCCCGCTTATTATTTCGCCCACCCTCTGGAAATTCTCTTTGTCTGGCAGGGCGGACTGGTTTTTTACGGTGGTCTTTTAGCAGCCCTGACTGCGGGATGGTGGTATGTGCGGCGGCAGGGCTGGTCCTTTTGGGATACAGCCGACTTGGTTGCGCCGGTACTGGCCTTAGGGTACGGTATTGTCCGTATCGGCTGCTTTTTAAATGGATGTTGTTACGGCAAGGTTACTTCTCCCCGCTGGGGCGTTATCTTTCCTGCGGTGGATAACTTCTACCGTTATCCGACCCAGCTTTATTCATCGGCTTTTGGTTTCCTTCTCTTTTTCTTCCTCCTCTGGTGGGAGAAACGGAAAAAATTCCCCGGCCAGGTCTTTTTGACTTTTCTTATTCTCTATGGAGCAGGACGAGCTGTCATCGAGGCTTTCCGCGACAATTTGCGGGTTTGGGGACCGGTTACTATTTCCCAGCTCATCAGCTTCTTGCTCATTCCAGCCGGAATTATAGCCTATGTTTACCTAAAAAAGCAGAAGAACAATTCAGGTGGGTGAAAATTTCCCCTTTTCAGCAGGAAAAGGGGTTTTTTTGTAGAATTATGCTCAAATAGCCTGAGGAAAAGGAGTCGAGAGGGAGAATGATTGCCAGCCAGAAGAACGAGTTTTTGCCGGAGAAAGAGCTGAGAGAGCTGCAGTTGAGCAGATTGCAGGCGGTGGTAAAGCGGGTTTATGAAAGAGTGCCTTTTTACCGCCAGGCTATGGACGCTAAAGGAGTAAAACCGGAGGACATCAAGTCGCTGGATGACCTGCGGCGCCTGCCATTTACCACCAAACAGGACCTGCGGGACAATTACCCCTTTGGTCTTTTTGCCGTACCCATGCAAGAAGTGGTGCGGATCCATGCTTCTTCCGGGACCACCGGCAAACCGACGGTGGTGGGGTATACCGCTAACGACATCGCCGGCTGGGCGGAGCTCATGGCCCGTTGTTTTATGATGGTGGGGCTGAGTAAGGACGATATTTTTCAAATTTCGTACGGATACGGCCTCTTTACCGGCGGCCTCGGGCTCCACTACGGCGCCGAACGTCTGGGAGCAACGGTCATTCCCGCTTCCGGCGGTAACACCCGCCGTCAGCTCATGCTGATGGAAGACTTTGGAACTACCGTTCTCTGCTGCACCCCTTCTTATGCCGCTTACCTCGCCGACGAGATTAATGCCGCCGGTCTTAGGCCCAAACTCAAGCTGCGGGCCGGGATTTTTGGCGCTGAGCCCTGGACGGAGAATATGCGCCGGGAGCTGGAAAACAAGTTGGAGATAGATGCCTTTGACATCTATGGGCTGAGTGAGGTTATAGGGCCGGGGGTGGCCTTCGAGTGTATTCATAAGAATGGCATGCATATCATGGAGGACTATTTTCTCGCCGAAATAATCGACCCGGAGACGGGAGAACCCTTGCCGGAAGGGGAAAAAGGTGAACTGGTGCTGACATCTCTCACCAAAGAAGCCTTCCCGGTCATCCGGTACCGAACCCGGGATATTACCCGCCTGCATCGGGAGCCATGCCCCTGCGGCCGGACTTTTGTCCGCATGGAGAAAGTTACCGGGCGCAGCGACGACATGTTGATTATCCGGGGTGTGAACGTGTTCCCCTCCCAGGTGGAAAGCGTTCTCCTGGAGATGGGCGAGACGGAACCCCATTACCTGCTGGTGGTAGACCGGAAAAACAACCTGGACGAACTGGAGGTGTGGGTGGAAGTTTCGGAAAAACTGTTCTCCGACGAGGTCAAACGAATCGAGGAACTGGAGCGGAAGATTCACCACGGTATTACCAGCACCCTGGGCATTAACGTCAAGGTTAAGCTGGTTGAACCGCGCACCATTCCCCGCAGCGAAGGAAAGGCCAAACGAGTGGTGGACAAACGGGAATTGTTTAAGGAATAGGGGGCGGGCTAGATGAAAGTTAAGCAGGTGTCGGTTTTTCTCGAAAACAAATCCGGGCGGCTGGCAGAGGTTACTTCTGTTCTGGGGCAAAACAATATTAATATTCGGGCCCTGGCCATTGCCGATACTTCCGATTTTGGCATCCTGCGGATGATCGTCTCTGATCCTGAGAAGGCCTACCGGGTTTTGAAAGAAGCCGGATTCACTGCCAGCATGACCGACGTGCTGGCAGTTGAGGTAGAAGACCGGCCCGGCGGTTTGGCGGCTGTGCTCAAAGTTTTAGAAGAGGCCGGAATCAACATCGAGTACATCTATGCTTTTCTGGAAAAGTCGTCCCAAGACGCCCTGGTAGTTTTCCGGGTGGAACAGCTTGAAGAGGCTATCCGAGTCCTGGCTGAGAAAGGGATTAGCCTTCTGCCGGCAGAAAAAGTTTATAACTTGTAGTTCAGCGGTCTGTGTTAAAAAATACCAGCCCTTTTACGGGTTGGTATTTTTTCATTGCCAAAGTAACGGTGAAAGGCATATTTGCCGGCA
>JASUSC010000043.1 GCA_030446285.1 Eubacteriales bacterium
GTATTCAACCCCACCAGCAAAAACAGTGTTTAGTTTCTTTTCAATTACGGGCCTGAAATCTTTGTTTATTTCATAGCCTATGGAATTGCGGTCAAGCATCATAGCAGCAAGGGTTGTAGTACCACTTTCTAAAAAAGGATCCAAAACAGTTTCGCCCGGAAATGAAAACATTTTTATAATTCGCATCGGCAACTCCAACGGGAACATTGCGATGTGCTCTTCTTGCCTGACTCCATTAAAATACCAGTGCCCCGAAAAATATTCTTTCCATTCTTCTTTCGTCAACTTCGCGGCTTCCTTAATTTCTTTTTTTACCTTAGGCGGTTTGCCATGTTTTTTGAAAATTAGAATAAATTCGTAATCAATTTCAATTATACCGTTGCGCGGGTAAGGGTATGAACCCATAACCTTGGCTCCACCAGTAGTATTCAAGGTTGTCTTTTTCTGCCATATAATAGCCCCCATATAATCAAAACCTATTGTTTCACAAAATCTGATTATTTCTTCCCTGATGGGGATAACTTTGTAACGACCGTAGTACACCGAACGGGCAAACTGGTCTCCTATATTGACCACCATCCGGCATCCCGGATGCAGAACCCGGTAACATTCCTTCCAGACTAAATTGAGATTGTTAATATAATCCTCATAGCTGTCATCAAAACCTATCTGTCCTTCAACCCCGTAATCCTTTAGTTGCCAGTAGGGTGGAGAAGTAACAATTAAATGAACTGAATTATCATTTATTTCAGGCATTTTTCTTGAATCGCCAAAATAAATTTTGTGGTATCTATTCATCTGACCCCCCCTGCAACAACCATTTTACAATTTTATACTTTTTTTCTTGAGTAGCGGTTACTATAAAGAAATACTACACGCAAATAATTTTTCCTCCACTGCCTCTAAAAAAGCGCAGATATTCCTCCACTTCGAACTTCTTTTTTCTGCAAGTAAAGTCAGTGGAGAAAAACCCATAAACCGGCTCTCACCTCCCCGCTGCGACGGGAGCCGATTTCTCTCCTTCTTCCACCGGCACTACCACCGGCTGTTTCCCTAACCAGACCACTTCCACCGGCAGGCCGTAAACGGCAGAGATGTTGGCCGGGGTCATGATTTCCCGGCCGCCGAGGGCAAAAACGGTTCCGTCTTTCAGCAAAAGAAACCGGTCGGCGTAGCGCAGGGCCAGGTTTAAGTCGTGGATAACCACTATCACGGCAATGTTCTTCTCCCTGGCTATGCGCCGCACCAGTTGCAAAACTTCGACCTGGTTTTTCAGATCCAAGTTGCTGGTGGGCTCGTCTAAAAGCAGCACCTCCGGCTCCTGGGCGATGGCCCGGGCCAGAACCACCTTCTGCAGTTCACCGCCGCTTAATTCATCCAAGAAGCGCATGGCATAGTCTTCCAGTTCCAGGAGCTGCAGGGCCTGCCGGGCTGCTCTCGTGTCGGCAGAAGTAAGGCTCCACTTCATATGGGGCCTGCGTCCCAGCAGAACTGCGTCGAAGACGGTCATGCGGGGCCGCTCCTGCCGCTGGGCCACGTAGCCCACCTGCCGCGCCACTTCCCGTTGCCGGAGGGAGAAAATGTCCCGCTCCCCGATATAAACCGCCCCGCTGGTCGGCTTCAAAATGCGGTTCAAGCACTTCAGCAGGGTGGATTTACCAGCCCCGTTGTTTCCCAAAATGGCGAAAAACTCGCCTCTGTTTACCTGAAACCTGACTCCCTGCAGAACGGGCCGGCTGGGATAGCTAAACTCTATTCCGTTCACTTTTAAAATCACCGCCGGTACCCCCTTAACAAGAGATAGAGGAAAAGAGGCGCCCCCATGAAAGAAGTCACAGCCCCCACCGGCAGCACCACCGGCGCCATAACCGTCCGTCCAAAGGTGTCGGCCGCCAGAAGCAAAAACCCTCCCATCACGGCCGCGGACGGCAAAAGAAAGCGGTGGTCGCTCCCGATTAGCCTTCGGCTAATGTGAGGGCCTACTAAACCGATAAAACCAATGATACCCAAAAATGACACCACCACCGCCGAGATAAAGGAAGCGAGGAGCATCCCGAATAATCTGACCTTTTCCACTTCCACTCCCAATCCCCGGGCCGTCTCCTCCCCTCCGTCCAGAGCGTTGTAGTTCCAGCGGTTGAAGAAAAAGTAGAGGAAGGCAACCCCTGTGGTGACGGCCATAAGGGTCAGCTCTCGCCAGGAGGCCCGGCCTACATCGCCGAAGGTCCAAAAAACCATGGCGGCCACCTGGACATCCTGGGCAAAATACTGCAGGATTACCGTGGCAGCAGAAAATAGAGAACCCAAGGCTACTCCCCCTAAGACCATAGCCTCGGGCGAAACGTCCCGCCTGGCGGCGAGGGCCAGCACCACCGTCATCGACGCCATTGCTCCCAAGAAGGCCGAAAAACTTACCAAGTACGGGCTGTTGATGATAACGGCATCAGCGGCGGTGCTGCCGGTACTGCCCGCTCCTAAAAGAAGGATGGCCAGGGCCGCCCCGAAAGCGGCCCCCTGCGAAATACCTAAAGTGAAGGAAGAAGCTAAGGGGTTGCGGAGGATGTTCTGCATCACGCAGCCAGCTAGCGAGAGGGCCATCCCCGCCACCAGGGCCGCCAAAACCCGCGGCAGCCTTATGTTCCAGACGATCATCCGCCACCGTTCTTCCCCTTTTCCCAAGAGGGTTAGCAGGACCTCCCGCGAGGAAAGGCCCGCCGAACCGGCATTTATCGCATACACTGCCAGGAAGCAGCTCAAGACGACCAGTAGGATGATAACCGCTACCTTACGTTGGGTGTATTCCCGGTAACCTGCCGGCAAACTTTCCTTGCGCGATTTCATTAAATTTTTCACCCATTTCACTGTCCGGACAAGTTAATCTTTTTAAAGCCGCCAAAATCGGCTGCCATCTGCCGGTAAAGAGGCTGACCCAAAAAGAAACGGTAAATTTCGTCGGCTTTCTGAACCGGATCGATGTCCTTAAACCGGTCCGGGAACACCACTTTGCCAGCCCAGTAGGCATCGGCCAAGGCTGTGTCAATGTTAGTCCAGTAGTAGTTGAAAGGCAACTGCCCGTACACCTCTCCCTTCTGCACCGCCTGCAGCGAGCGGTAGAAACCCGGGTTTTTCTTGTAATCATCTAAGACCAGCGGTAAGCCACCCTCATCAATAAAAATGATGTCCGGATTCCAGGCCAAAAGCTTCTCTTTTTCAATCATGATACTGCCCTTCTGCCCGGTTTCATCGGCCACGTTGCGGGCATTTATCGCCGCCAGCGGGAAATATTTGGCCTGGGTGCTCTCGATGCCGTGGGGACCTCTCATCCCCAAGGCGCCCACGTAAACCTTGGGTTTTTCCCCGGCCGCTATCCCCTGCGTCCGGCTGTTTAAGTCCTTCTGGCAATTTTTAATGAAAGCAACAACTTCTTTAGCCCGCTCTTCCTCACCGATAATCTTGCCGATTATTTCTAAGGATCGGTAAAGGTCTTCGTCAAAAGAACCCGTTTTCCCGTAACTGATGAAAACCACCGGCACCCCTGTTTTGGCCTGCAGTTGGTCGGCCCCGGCCTTATCAACCAGGGAAGCGATGAAAATTACATCCGGTTTTACGCTGGCAATCTTTTCCGCATCGGGAGTGGAATTGGGCCCACCCTGACCGATTACCGGCAGTTCTTTGAGGCGGGGGTAGGCTAGGATGTAGGGCCGCCCTTTGGGCTGCTGTTTCTCCATGTTTTCAATCCCGACTACCTTCTCGGCACCGTTGACGTAGCAGACAAGGCGCAGGGCTCCCGGTCCTACTGCCACCACCCGTTTGACCGGAACCTGGACTTCCACCTGCCGCCCGGCCAGATCGGTAATCACCACTTTTTGCGGCTTTCCTTCTCCTTGCTGCTGCTCTTTGCTGCCGGTGCAACCGGTAAGCAGCAAAATTCCTGCCAGTACCAGATAAAGGAGCAACCGGCTCCGATGCAAAAGCTTTTTCATTAGCTAACTACCTCCCCTTCTTAACATTTACAGCCTTTTTCCGGTTCCTGAGCGCAGGGAATACAGGCAGGTCTGCCCTCCCGCCACCTGGCCCGGTGTTCCGCCACCTGCTCCCCGCAAAAGGCGCACGTCAGGGAGCGGAAAATCTTAGCTTTGGGCGGTATCTCCTCCTGCACTGCCTGCACCGTGCAAAACTCTCCCTCCGGCATGGTGAGAATGTGCCGGGTGCGTTCCTCCTGCAGCCGCCGGAACCGTTCTTTTTCTTCCGGCTCCGCGGTCCCGGAAAAAACCTTCTCCCTGAGTTCTTGAAAATCGGGATCGTCTTCCCGCCACAGACTTCCTTTGACAGCAATGCGGACGCCGCGACCGCTGTTGCGGCAGAAAAAGGTGAAAACGTGTTTGCCGTAATCCCGGAACCACAGGTTCCCTTTGCCAAAGGTACAGCCCGTCAGCACCTGGACGGCATCCACCCCGCAGGCGTCGTTTTCCACCACCGCCACTAATTCTTCGTCAACGTCACGCTCCGCTGCTAATTCCCGCAGGGCTATGCGGGCAGCGCGAAACCCTACCGCCAGCCCTGGACAGCTGTGGCCGTGGAAGGCCACTACCTTCTCCCAGTCCTTCCGTTCTTCCGTCATCGCTCACCCTCCCTTTGTACGCAACAACTTTTTCCCCTTCGCGGGGTAAAAGGAGACCTTCGTGGCCCCTGCCGTTTTTCGTAAAAAAAACAAAAGCCACTCCCAACAGAAGCTTCGTGCTTCCGCCTTCGTGGCTTTCTTCCTGAGAAACCATATTTTGCTGAGTAATTCTTATTCTGCGAATTTTCCTTTTTTCCTGCTAAAACAAAAAATTTTTTGCTGGAAATTAATTTCAGTTAACTCCGGCTTGAGCCAGCAAAAGGTTATTGACCCCCTCAACAAACATTCGCAGCAACCCGCTAACAGGGTCTTCCTCCTTTTCTATACTTCCACTTCTAAAGAGAGGGAGACAGGATCGGAGCAAAGCCTCACCGGCCGCCCGCACCGCCGGAGCGGTAAGCAACCCCCACCTGTACTCGTCCAGCAAGTGGAGAAGGGCCGCCGCAAGGGCCACCAATTTTTCCTCCTGAGCCAGGACCGCCAGCTTCTGCCGGTACTCCTCTCCGTTTGTGACCGTTCCGGGCCCCGCCGCCCGCCAGAAATCTTCTTCAGTAAGTCCATACCGGGCAAGACGCGCAAGAAAACTTTGCTGGCGGCCGGCATTGAGGCCCGTTTCCTTCTCTAAGGCCTCCTTTACCGCCTCCTTCACACAGCGGCCGATGAGCTCCCCTAACTTGGAATGTTTGCCGGCGTCGGTGAAAGTGCAGGGGGAGTCCGGTACGGCCGCTATCGCTATCTGGTCTGTTCCGGAACCCGTGGCAATGTCGGGACTTACCCGGCTGGGGGCCATCAGTTCCTGCAGGGCCGCCGCTTTAGCTTCCGTCGCCGTCACCACCGCCCGCACCAAAACGTGCGGCAGCAGGTTGCCGTTAAGGAGCAGAATTATGTTGATAGTCCCGCCGACGTATTCCCATTTCCCGTCCCTTTCATAGTAGGAAGCCGGATCGCCGGCGCGACCGCCGTTGACGTCAACCCCGGCCGTGACCACCGCCGTCACTGTTAGGTCGCGGTAGGTGCACTCCTTTATGGAGGCGTTTTCCATCTTCGCCGCCGTAAGCATCCCTGCCGCTCTTTCCGGTGGTAAACCCAGCGCTTCCGCCGTCAAGGCAAGGTAGGCTTCGGCGCTACCTCCCGGCAGGCTTTCCACGGTGCACCTTTCCGGGGGCAGATGGTGGTTGAAAAGAGCCACTAAGTCTTCCCGCAAGCCACCATTTATCCGGGTAGAAGCCACCACCCGGCGCGGTCCGGGAAAAAGAACGACGATGCTGTTATCCCGCCGGTATATCTTTTCGCCGCCCGCGGTTTCGTGAATAAGCACGGGTATCCCTCCTTTACCATGCCACCTTTCCACTACGCGTGACGTCCTCCCCCAAATGAATTCGAGGACATCCTTAAGCGGATGCGCGCAGGGTTTTGCCCCTGCGGTTCGGCGATGCCGTGCCATCCCAGGAGGTATGACGCGGCCGCGGACCGCGACACCCAGCCATTACTCCCCTTCACGGGAGATACCTGATAGGCCCTCTCGAAGATATTGAGGGCGCCGTTCACGTCCGCCTCCACCTTCCACCCACAGGAACAGGCATAGAGTCCCCGGTCCTTCCGGTTCGATTGCTGTCGCTTTCCCGCAAGCGTGTCAAGTAACAGACGTACCCTTTTTGTTCACCTCGTCCCGGACCGCAATCCCCACCAGGGCACCCTTGTACTTCAGCATGTCAATCAGCTTCCGGTACGGCCAGGCATGCAGCCGCCGGTTGAGCCTGTCTCCGTAGCCAATGCCTTCCACGGATGCCGTTCAGATCCCCGATGGCTATTTCTCCCCCGCCGCGCCCCACGCACTCCGCAATGAAGTTGGAGGTGGCCACATGCGGCAGGTGCTCTACCTGCCTCCTACCTACTTCCACTTGCAGGAGACCCGCTTGAGGCTGGCACGCACCTTCTGCCAGTACCGCCGGACGGCTTTTATGAGCCTGCCAGAATAAAGGGAAACTTGCCAATCGCCAAAAGCACAGGCCATGAGAATGGTCTCCCGAGGTCCACCGCCGCTTTTCCTGGACCCGGACTTGAGCGTTCCTTTACCTCCACCACCAGGCGGACTTGTAATTGCCCGGAATCCTTGTCGTAGGTGATGGAGAGTTCCCGCACCCGCTCGTACTCTACGCCGGGACGAAGGAACATAAAGAAACTTGCCTTACTCCATCTTTCCGGCCAGTCCCCAGACTCAGATTAACCCTGTCCCCTTCGACTTTGAAGCCGCTCTGCACGTACTTGAGCGGCAAAAGCTGCTCCTTACACCGGAAACCAGGATCTCGATGGTGGGTAATCCTTTCTTCCTCAAGACAAAAAAGGACTTGAACGCCTCCCGCCCTTCGTCCCGGGTGAGTTGCACGGGCATGGAGTAGTAGCCCTTCGCCCTGGGAAGCTCCTTTAAAATGCGGTTGAGGTTCTGGCGGGAGATGTTCACCTTCCCTGTCTCTTCGTGCTCTTTCCGCAGGTGACGCAGGAGGCCGTTCTAAACCTTGGTGGCACAGAACACGGCGCTCTTGAGGAGGGCTTCAGTCTGCGGATCCGCATGAACCTGGGCTTTAAGTGTGATTAGGGGCACTTACTCACTTCCTGCCTCTGTTCTCTGGGTTTCAATGTACCGCCTGATGGTGTCGCTGGAAACTTGCCCTGCCGTACCCACGTAATAGCTCGGGTTCCACAGGTGGCCGCCCCAAAGCTTTTTTCTGAGCTCTGGGTGTTTCACAAAAAGTGTTCGGGCCGTGGAACCCTTTAGCACCTTGGCAATTACTGCCGGGGCTATTTTGGGAGGAGCGGAGAGAAACACGTGGACATAGTCGGGCATAACCTCCAGGGCCAACAACTCGTAGCCGTGTTCCGCACACAGGGCAGTAATTGCCTTTTTCAGGGTTTCGTCTACTGGTGGGAGCAATACCTTACGGCGGCACTTCGTTGACCATACGAAGTGGTAGTTGATGTTATAGGCTGATGTTCCGGCTGACTTCCATGCTTCCTTTTTCATACCATCATGGTAGCATATCTCGGAATGGCAGTCAATGCCAGGACGATAGGGGATGCTGTCAAGATTTAGTAGTGTCCAGTACAGTGGGTAAAAAAGGGTGGGATTAGAAGCAGGAAAGGCCACCCTCCCTCTGGTAATGAAAAGATAGGCAAAAACAACCTTACCAGGAGGGATAGAGGATGGCCCAATATCAGGTTCCCGTAGATAGCGAGGTTCTGCAACAGCTATTTTCACGAGACGATGGCTTAGCCCGACTCGTGGAGCAGATTCTGAACCAGATTCTCGCGGCCCAGGTCCCAGAGCAGCTCAAAGCTAAGCCTTACGAACGCCCAGAGGAGAGGCAAGGGTACCGTAGCGGCCACCGCCAGAAGCCGCTTGTAACTCGAATTGGACGGCTCGTTCTGAAAAAAATACCCCGGGTTAGGTCTGGCGAGTTTTCTCCAGAGAGGAGGTGGTACAGGAGTTTGAGGCCGTGGCACCCAAGGCAATAGAGAGGCTTGAAGCTGGTTTTGAGGATGCTCTTGAGCAGTAATGGCACTGCCGGAACCGGTTAGGCGGCGGCTGCGTACGACCAACGCCATAGAACGCCTGAACGGGGAGATCCGCCGGCGGGAGCGGGTGGTGGGGATCTTTCCCAATGAAGAGGCGGCGCTGAGGGTGATTGCTATAGAACCGAGAAAGAGGCAGCCTAAGAAGGCTCTAATAACCCTCGAAAGCTACCAGAGGGATTTTACCCACAAAATCGGACTTGACCTTAAAGGGGCCATATGCGGGACAGCTTTGGGTGAAATATGTATGTTGGCAGCTGACGCGATATAATTCCGTATTTTTGGTGGGGTAGAAGAAGGCAAAAGGAGGCAGTTGGTAGAGAGGGAAGGGAGTTTAGGTTTAATGGCAAAAAGTTCAGAAATGCATAATGGTACCTGTTCCAGCGGCTTTGGTTGGTGAGGTCTTATTGGGAACAAAATTTTTTTAAAAAGGCACCTACTAAGTCTTTTTTACCTTAACTTCTTCCCCACGCTAAACTTTTCTCCGGGTACCCAGTTTTGCGCAAACCGTTTACGTCGATTTTACGACCGTTCCAAGTTCTCGGCTTAACCCGTCCAAAAACTCGTCGCCGGCACCCTCCGGCTGCCGGCAACCCGGCGTCCATGCCATGAATGCTGGCTGGCCCATACATCTTGTTTGGACCCCGGCTGCTGTTCCGGCTCCTACGCTAAGGGCAAATAACAGCCTCGAAAAATTGCCCGCTTTAAAATCGCCCAATCCGCCTTTCTTACGTTCCTCGCAGCCGGCAAATTTTCCTAACTCTTCGCCCTTTCTCCCTCCCGCAAACGGCGCACCCGCTCAAACAGGAATACCGCTGCCGCTATCGCCACATTGAGGGACTCCGCCCCCTCGGCCAGCGGAATGGCCAGCCGCCGGGCACAGGCGGTGAAACAGTGATCCACTCCCCGGCCCTCGTTACCCACAACCAGCATGGCCCGCAGGGGGAAGGGGTCGTACACGGTCTCTTCCCCGTGCGGGTCAGCCACCAGCAGGGGAAGGTGGTACCGTTCCGCTAAAGCCAGCACATCCACCGCTTCCAACCCATCCTGCACCGGCAGGCGAAACACCGCCCCCGCTGCGGCCCGTAAAACTTTGGGATTGTACAGGTCGACCGTTCCCTTTACCAGGAGGACGGCACCCACTCCCGCCGCTTCCGCCGTCCGCAGCAGGGTACCTAAATTGCCCGGGTCCTGAACCCGATCCACCACTAAGACAAAAGGCTCGTTACCTCCGCGGCTGAGGACTTCCGTCACTCTTTCTTCCTCTCCCCGCCGCATTACCGCCAGGATACCCTGCGGTGTAACGGTGGCAGCCATCTCCCGCATGAGAGCAGCGCTTACCGCCGTCACCGATATTCCCCGGGTTTTCAACTCTTCTACCAGAGCTAACCCTGCCTCATTGCCGGCAAGAATCTCGGGCGCCCAGAAAACTTCCTCCACAAAGTTGGGCGCCCACTTCAGGGCTTCGCCCACCAGCTTTACCCCTTCCACTAAGTAAAGCCCGGTACGGTCCCGTTTCTCCCGGCGCTGCAGGGCTTTAACCGTTTTCACCCGGGGATTATCCCGCGAAGTGAGCACCGCTACCAACTCCTACCTGGTAAAATCGTTGATGACCAGGCCGGTAATAACCTTGGGATAGAAGAAAGTGGACTTCTGGGGCATCTTTTCTCCCCCTTCGGCTACCGCCGTCACTTCTTCCACCCGGGTGGGGTTCATGAGAAAAGCTAACTGGAAATTACCCTTATCCACTTCCCGCACAGCAAATTCTTCGTCCCGCGTGTAAACAAGATTGCTCTCCTCGGCTCGCTGCTGGCTGCCGATTCCCAAGTATTTTTCTAAAATCAAGGTGTGCAGGATAGTCACATCCAGATTGCGCCAGGCCTCGGACCGGTCAGGTACCAGGTCCTTCATCACCGCCCGGTCCTTCAAAGTGAGCAGGAAGTAACGCCCGCCACCGGCGTACATGGCGAAAGCTGCCGTCTGCCGCCCTGCTTCCTCCAGCCGCCGCAGAACCTCCGGAAGTTCCGTTCCGGCAGGCAGTTCTTCCACCATAAAGTTCTCCTGCAAATTAGCGACGAGAGCGTCCAGATTGAAATTGGTGAGATTATACACTAAACGGTGGGTGGGGAAAACCACTAAGCCCCGGTCGTACAGATTAACCAGCGTCATCATTATGTAATCGTACCCCGGCTGCCCCTTGGCCTCCATTTCTTTGCTAAAGGCCAGAGCCGTCTCGTAACGGTGATGCCCGTCGGCGATGTAAATTTTCTTGTCGGCCATCATGGCAACTACCCGGGCTACCACCTCCGGGTCATCGATTACCCAGAGACGGTTGACGATACCGTTCTCGTCCGTTACCTCCATGTCGGGCGCCCTTCCGCCCTTAGCCTGCTCCAGCAGCGAGTCCACCGCATGGTCCGGGTCGGAATAAAGGCCAAAAATGGGGCTGAAA
Organism: Eubacteriales bacterium; assembly: GCA_030446285.1. GTDB lineage: Bacteria > Bacillota > JASUSC01 > JASUSC01 > JASUSC01 > JASUSC01. The sequence goes on from JASUSC010000043.1 coordinate 10,644, forward strand.
TTGGCCAAACAGTGGCGCATCAACTCCAGCCGGTCGGCCTTGTGCTTGGGCAGGGTCTCCTCGTGAGGCAGGACCACTCCTTTACTGTAATCCTCCACCTTCACGCCGGCGATAAAGCCCGTCCGCACCTTCCGCTCGCCGCGCGCGTCAAACTCCTGCTGGTAAAGATAAATAGCCGGACGGGGATCGTGCCGGAGGATACCTTCCGCCAGCCACCGGCGAAAAGTATCCCTGGCGCGGGTGTAACGGTTATTTTCTTCGCTGTCATCGGGATATTTATACCCCAGTTCTAAGCGAATCACATTGTAGGGGCTTTTTTCGTGGTACATCTTCTGCCCTTCCGCATCAATAACATCGTAGGGCGGGGTTACCAGATCGGCCAAATTTCCCGCTTTCTCCAGGTTATAACGCACTCCCCGGAAAGGCACTACGGTAGCCATAAAAAAAACACCTCCACTTTTTATCTCCCCGCTGCTTGTCACCAAAATAACAAGCAGCGTTTGCCATTCATTTTAATAAAAAACCCGGTCCTTGTCCAGACCGGGTACACTGCAGATTCATTATCCTTGTTGGCGGTACTTCGCTTTCAACATCACACAGGAAGGAGCCAGAAGCTTCACCGCCGCTTCCATGTAATTACGGATAGCTTCGGTAGGATCGAAGATTTCTTCGATACCGAGCGCCATAGCCACCAGGTCGGTGATATCTTTCTGCTTCACTTTGACCCCCATGGCATTGGATGTAAAGTTCATTTGTGAACCACAGCCCGCGCAGTTGGTAACTATATAATCAGCTCCCGTGGCAACGGCTTCTTCAATACGTTTCTGGCCGGAGAAACCAACAGCCGCAAGAGAATGGAAGGAAGCTACCAGACCGCAGCACAGACCTTTTTCCCGGTTGTGGGCCATCTCCACCAGTTCCAGTCCGGGAATGGACTTCAGCACCCGGCGGGGTTCCTCGTAAAATCCAAACCACCGGCCCACGTGGCAGGAGTCGTGATAGGTGACCTTCACGTTAAGGGGCTTCTCCAGCTTCAGCCGGCCCTCTTCAAGGAGACGGTTGAGGAACACCACCACGTGTTCCGTCTCAATATCCCAGTTGAGACCCAGGTGACGGGCCATTTCGGGATAATTCTCGGTGAAGGTGGCAAAACAACCGGGACAAGAAAGGATAAGTTTTTTCACCCCGCGCTGTTTCAGATTAGTTAAATTCTCTCTCACCTTTTCCGCAAACTCTTCCGTATAACCGCCGAGCGCATGGTAAAGGCCGCAACATCCCTCCGCTTCTCCCAGGTAAACGAAAGGCACCCCCGCCCTGTTCATAATCCGGGCAATATTCTGGGGCATATTTTTCATAATGATGCTGGCCCAGCAGCCAGGCCAGTAAGCCAGTTCCCCCTCTTCCACGTACTCCACGTCAGGCGGTAACCACTGTTTGGCTTCCGCCGGCACACCCCAGAAGTTACCCGATTTTACCACATTATCCTTGACCATTTCTAAACCGGTGTTGATAAACCCTTTCTCATTGAGGATGGGACGCAGACCTATCCAGCGATGAGCATTGGGCAAAGACGTCTGACAGACGGTATCGCACTTCTTGCAGGTGGTGCAGAGGAAGAGGGAGGTTGCCATCTGCTCGTCTAATTCCATATTTCCTTTGGCATATTCATTGATAAGGTACCACTTACCCCGAGGAGAATTGGATTCCCACGGCTCCGGCATAAAAACGGTACATTCGGGACGGCAGAACCCGCACTGGGCACAGACATAGCTCTCTTCAACCATCTCCCCAGGCAGACCCCTGACCTCTTTCGGGACCACGCTTTTATCGCTCCCCATCAGCTTACCCAAGCCCCCTAGCAGGGACTTACCAAGAGAAGCACCTTTCATGGCAACCTGGAGGGCTTTCAGGGGAGAATGTCTGTCCAGGGAAGGAGGTAAAATTTTGCCTGGGTTAAGAATGCCTTTAGGATCGGTACTTTCTTTAAAGCGGAGGAGTTTCTGCAGCAAACTCCTGCCCAGCACATCCTCGGCATAACCGGTAAAATACATACCTAAGGCAAAAACCCTGCCACCGTATTTTAAAGCAATGTCGTTAACAATTAAAGAATTGGCATAAAGAAGGGGAAAATTGAGCTTGCGCTCGTCAGCCAGCATAAAGCCCAGCATAGCGACCTGATCCGCGGATGCGAAAGTGCCTTCAAACACAAACTTGCCGTCGAATTTTTTCTCAACTTCGGCAGTGAAATCAGCAATCCGCATCGCCGGTATCAGTACTTCTCCCGCTACCAGGGAAGGACCCAACCTCTTTATCCGCATGGTGTAAAAGCGTTCTTCCCATTCATGCCGGGCAAGACTTTCATCCAGAAGTTTGCCTCCTGCTTTTGCGACTTCTTCTCGGAAAATGCGAACTTCCTCCTGTCCCGGCGAAGCTAGAACGAAGTTTACAATGAATTTGCCTTGCGGTACGGCAGCCATCTCATCGCCCGCTACTTTTTGTTTTAGTTCTACATAACCGGGAGTATAAAAGGATACCGACCACAGCGGGATGTTAGTATTTTCCAGTTTCTGCAATAGAGAATTCAGACCGGCAAGGTTGTCAAAGGCAGCCAGGAAGGGATGATCAGCTTTCTGCGGCATTACTTTCAGGGTAATTTCGTAGATCAAGCCGGTAATTCCTTCCATGCCGTAGACAAGATCTAACTCATCACCGGCAAAACTCTTTTCCGACCCATCGGCCAAAACAGCTTTTACCTCGACCAGACTTTCCCGGAAACTACCGTAGCGGTAGCTGCCGTAACCGGTCCCACCCTGGGCAGTCCACCCTCCAACTGTGGAAGCAGGATAACTGCTGGGATAAACGCGCAATGTAAACCCCCGGGCAGCCAGATACTCATCCAGTTCCTTCCATACCACCCCCGGTTCCACCGTCACCTCTTGAGCTTCAGCATTAAAATCAACGATCCGTTTCATCCGGACGAAATCAACCACAATTCCTCCTTTAACCGGTACGGCTCCGCCGAAACCAGCCGTAGCCGCTCCCCTGGGAACCAGCGGTATCCCCTTTTCTCCAGCCCACCGAACCAGTTCTTTCAGTTCCTCTTTAGTTTGCGGCTGAACCACAGCCTCCGGCACGGCCTGGAAAGTTTTCCGTACCGCCGCCGGAATAACACCCATGTCGTGGCTGTAAAGAACCCGCTCCAGATACCCATCCCGGAAACGTTCCTGAAAGATTTCTCTTAACTTTTCCATTCTCCCCGACTCCTTTCTAAAAATTTTTTGCTTGCGGCAGTCTCCTTCCGTCCTTGCAGGTAACCACCTCCAAAAAGAATGTTCTTTCTTTAAGGCTGAAAAAATTTAAAACTTTATTGTGTTTATCCTACGCTTTCAAGGCAGCAAGAATATATTCTGCCGTCTCTTCTGCCAGAGAAGAAAGTGGAGCTGTAATAATACCATCAGTTTTCAACTCGATAAGGCGCATGATGGGACCGGATATAAAAGCCGCCATCAACACTTCATCGCCCTTTTTGAAAGTTCCCTCTTCTATGCCGGTAACCACGATTTTTTTAACCGCTTCCAGCCCTTCTGCCGAGCAGATGGTAAAATTGTACTCTAATATCTCCTGCGGCCGCCCGTGTAAGAGGTAGTTCACCATGATTAAATCTTCATCGGCCCATTCGAACATAAAACGGACAAAGCCGCGCACCTTATCTTCCGCCCGCACTACAGATTCTACGTGCCTGTCGTAACGGTCCAGAAACTGGGCCAGAGCATCCTGGTGAATTACCCGAGCTAGGTCTTCCTTGGAAGAAAAATGATGGTATATCGCTCCAATACTGACCCCAGCTTCCTTGACGATATCTGGGATGCTGGTTTGATAGTAACCTTTTTCTACAAACAGCCTACGGGCAGCGTTATATATTCTGGCTTTAATTTCGGTGTCAGGAGTTTTTTTCGCCATCCCCAACCCCGCCGAAAGAACTTTCTTTTTTATTTTATCTGATATTTTGTGTTTTGGCAAGACAATGGGCAACTTTGCGTATTACCATTATTTGGCTAACCTAACCAGAAACCATTTTCTCTCCCAGCTGGTACGCATCGGCCAGAACCTTCTGGTAATAGGTGGAGAGCCGCCGGGCCGCTTCCTCTCCTCCCGGAATATCCGCTTCTGCCATAATTTTTTTCAATTCCTCCACTCCCATGGCAACCTGCCCATAGCGATTGGCGTAATTTACCATCAGTTCCCTGTAAAAATCGCCGTTGGCGTGGGCGGCGAGCATCCGCCGGAGGAGCTTAAAAGCGTCTTCCCCGGCTTCCGGGTGGGGTGCTGCTGCCCCTATTACCGCCACCATATTCCGTTTCTTCGGTGTGAGGCGGCTTATAGATTTTAAACCTTCCCCAGCCGTATATCTTACCTCGTTAATAATTCCCATCAGCCTGTCCAGCAAGAGCTTGAGCTGGCCGGTCATGTAGTTGCCGTAAAGCGGGGAGCCGATAACGACGGCATCAGCAGCATCGATTTTGGCTTTAACCTCCGCCACGTCATCTTTCTGCCGGCAGACCCCTGCTCGACGACACTCATAACATCCCTGACAGGAACCAAAATTGAGGTCGTCCACGTAGATCTTTTCTGTCTCCGCGCCCCTGCTTTTTGCCCCCGCCAGAATGCGGTCAATAATGAGGTCGGTGTTTCCCCCTTTGCGGACGCTGCCGACAATAGCCAAAACTATCATCTTTTCTTCTCTTCTCCGATAAAGTTAACCGCCTAACAGCCCACTTTTGCCCACCAGATACCCCACCAGAATAAAGGTAGCACACACCATAGCAGAGCCCCTAGCAAAGACAGGGGCAAAAAAAGAAGGAAAGGCATGCGGGTTATCCCCGCCACGTAGGCGCTGAGGGGCCTTACCCCGGGCACAAATCTCCCCAGGATAAGGGTAGCTCCCCGGTAGCGGCGAAACCAACGCCGAACCCAGACGATTTTTCTGGGGGTGATGAAAACATAACGTCCAAAGCGGAAAAGAAAAGGATGTCCGAGATAACGCCCGAGCAAATAAGCGAGAAGGGAGCCACATGCCGAACCTGCCCAAGCTGCTCCGAGAACAGTAAAAAGAGAAAACTGCTTCCGGGAGGCCCAGAAACCCGCCAGCATAAGCGCCGCTTCTCCCGGGAAAGGAATGCCGAGAAATTCAAGGATTAGACCGAGAAAAAGCCCGTAAACACCGTACTGCGCAAGATAAGACCAGATTTTTTCTTTCAGCTCGTCTTCTCCCCCTGCGCGGCAGCGTTTTCGTCAGTAATTATACCATACGTTCCCAAGCGGGGAAATATTAAAAAGGCTGCTAGAATCAGCAGCCTTTGCCACAAAAACCTATCTTATGGTAGGAGCCATACGGCGGCTTAAATCCATAATTTCCCGGTTAAAAGCAGAAATTGGTTTCCCCCGGGCTATTGCATCGGCAATGTTGTTAATTTTGGTAAACAGCTTGCTGTCCGCTGTTACCATAACCCCGGTAATCCGGCGGTCGTTGCGCATTATCTTCTGGGCCACCTCGCGTTTAATACCGTCCAACCTAGTAGTGGGAGTGTTGTTGGGAACTTCAATTCCTACATAAGCCGTACTGCCAGAAACAATGGCCGTTGCTCTTTTCACTCCCTTCACCTCAGCTGCCCAGCGGGCAATGCGGCCGGACTGGGCTTTTAGATCCGCGGCCGGTCGCCGGGCCGGAGCAGGCGTAGTCGCCCCTGGAGGCGGTGTCGGCGTAGGTCGGCGCTGGGGAGCGCAGCCGGTAGCCAGGGATAATACCAGAGTTAGGGCCAGACCGGAGGCAACCAATTTTTCCTTCCAGGCCACCTTCCTCACCTCCTTTTCCAAACTAAGTACTTGCCCTGCTTGTATTATTTGAATCGAAGCAAATAGCTATACGAAAAATAAAACCCGGCCTTTTCTAGTCCGGGCCAGCTTGAAGACAAACACCGCTTTTAGGCAGCCAAACCTAAAAGCGGTGTTTTATTTATGGCGAGGAGTTTGCAAATTTTAGCAAAAAGCGAAGAAAA
>JASUSC010000044.1 GCA_030446285.1 Eubacteriales bacterium
GGTGTCTATTCCGAGGTACAGCACCTTTTTAAAGTTAAACGCCTCAAGATTATGGGTAATCGCTAACACTGTAAGGTTTTTTTCCTCTTTTTCCCTTAAAATAAGGTCTAAAATAGCCCGGGTGTTGTCCATGTCCAGAGCGGATGTAACTTCGTCTAAAAGTAAAACTTTGGGCTTTACCAAAAGCGTTCTAATTAAGGAAATCCTTTGTGCTTCTCCTCCGGATAATTCGGTGGGTTTTTTGGCAAGGATTTCTTCTTTTAAATTGGCTTGAGCTAAATATTGGTAAATTAACTCCATGTCCGGCTTTTCCTGCCTTAAGCGAAAGGGATAAGTTAAATCCTCCAAAACTTTTTGACCAAAAAGATAAGGTTTTTGCCAAACATATCCAATTTCTCGGCGAAGTTTGATGGGGTCGTACTCCTTGATATTTTTTCCCCGGTAGTAAATCTCTCCGGAGGTGGGCGATAAAAGGCGGTTTAATAACTTAAAAAGGCTACTTTTTCCCGCCCCGGAAGGTCCTAGTACCCCGAGAAAATCTCCTTCCTCCACCGCAAAAGTAATACCGTCTAAGATCACTTTTCCATCACTGCCGTTAAGTTTTACGTTGTCGACGACAATAATGCTCATTTTTTTTCACCTTCCGGCAGCAGTTCCTCAAAATCAGCGGGCAAGATTTTGGTTAACAAATCAAGAAACTGCTGTTTTTCCTGGTTTGTTAAATTTTTTAGCAACGCTTGATAAAACTCCCGGTCTTCTTGAAAATGTTCGGCTACCAGTTCTCGACCCCTATCAGTCAATACCAAATAAACAGCCTTCCGGTCTTTCTCATCCCTTTTCCGTACCACCAGACCCTTTTGCTCCAAACGGTCGATAATTCCAGTTAAAGTAGAAGGTTTTAAACCAAATTTCCGGGCAAAATAGCTAAAACGAAATTTTTCCCCTTCCTGCAAATGTTCCAACACAAAAAGCTCCTGACTGCTAAGGCCGGTTTTTTCTAGTTGCCATTCTTCTTTAAATTTAAAAACCGCTGCCAGCCGGTGTAAAAGCTCCTCCATAATTATTCACCTTTCGTATAATACGTATCTCGAATAATATTTTAATGCCAAAAACTCTAATTTGCAAGGTAGTTTTAGGGTAAAAAAGAAAAACTTGTTTCCAGGTCAACCATAAGTTCACCTCTTTGTCAGCCGGATTTCCCAATACCTGTCGTAAAGGTCCCCGTAGGGTTTCATATCCAGGTACCGGCTGATAATGAAGGCTTCAAAACTCGCTTTCTTTTTTGGCGAAGCAGCATAAAGAAGCCGTCCATATTACCTTTGCGAATGCCAAAATAAAAAGGGTTTGCAGTGACTTCTGGTGTTGGCTCTGGCAAGGGGCGGGGGTTTTTGATAAAATTGTGTAAGCGAAAAAGGAGGGGAAAAAAGTGCAGGTAGAAATAGAAATCACCGGGATTGGTTCGCGGGGGCAGGGGGTGGGCCGCCATGAAGGAATGGTAGTTTTTGTTCCCGGTGCTCTGCCCGGCGAAGTTGTGCGGGCGGAAATAAAGGAGCAAAAGAAAAACTTTGCCCGGGCGGAGCTTACGGAAGTTCTCCGTCCTTCCCCGCACCGGCGCGATCCTTTCTGCCCCTATTTCGGGCGCTGCGGCGGCTGTCAGCTTCAGCACATGAGTTACGAGGCCCAGCTCGCAATGAAGGAACGGATCGTCCGCGATGCTCTGGAGCGCATCGGCCGTTTTTCGGCGCCTGCGGTTAAACCGGTGTTAGGAATGGATGAGCCCAGCGGTTACCGTAATAAGGTTCATTACCAGGTGGGCGGGGAAAAGGGCAACCTTGCCTTAGGCTTTTACGAAGAGGAGAGTCACCGGCTGGTGGCCTTGGACCACTGTCCCCTCGTCGACCCGGCTCTAGTCGAGACGGCCAATCTGGTAAAAGAGTTAGCCGACGAATACGGGGTTACCCCTTACAACTGGGAGACCGGAGAGGGCCAGCTGCGCCACCTCTTGCTGCGGCGGGCCCGGACCACCGGTGAGATTATGGTGGTCTTTGTCACTGGCGACGTGCCTGATTTCCCCGGCCTGGAACTGGCCCGGAGACTCATGCGGGAGAAACAGGAGATTGTCTCTGTGATTCAGAATGTTAACACCGGCCGCAGCCGCCAGGTTTTAGGACCGGACAACCGGATTTTAGGCGGCCGCATGCAGATCTGGGACCGCCTGTGCGGCTTTGCTTTTGCCCTTTCCCCTTCCTCTTTTTACCAGGTGAACCCGATCCAAGCGGAAAAGCTGTACTCCGTGGCCGGGGAGTACGCTGAACTTACCGAAGAAGACTACCTTTACGACCTATACTGCGGAGTGGGGACTATTGCCATTATTTTGTCCCGGCGGGCAAAAAAAGTGTTCGGCATTGAGTCGGTGCCGGAAGCGGTGGTGGACGCTCGTCGCAACGCCGACCTGAACAAGGTCCGCAACGCCAACTTTCTTTTGGGGAAGGTGGAGGAAGTCCTGCCCAAAATGGCGGCCCGCCGGGCCGACCTGAAACCGCGGGTGGTGGTTCTGGACCCGCCTCGCCGCGGTGCCGAACGCTCTGCTTTGGAGGTACTGGCCAGACTGGCACCGGAGCAAATCATTTACGTCTCCTGCAACCCGGCCACCCTGGCCAGGGACCTGCGTATCTTAGCGGACAGCGGATACAGTTTGGAAGAGGTGCAGCCGGTGGACATGTTCCCCTGGACGGCGCACGTGGAGTGCGTGGCGGTGTTGAGGAGAGGTTAGGCTATTAACAACTTTACCCCCCGGGAAAGGGGGGGTAATTTTTTGCGAAAAAATTTTCGTATTTAGCAGGAAATTAAAGGTAATTGGGGAATAGACATACGTAGGCAGTATGTACGCTGGATTTTCGGGGGTGAAAGATAAAGTAAGAGAAGGCGAGGGAAGAGAATTTCCAGCCGGATGAGGAAGGAGAAAAGGCAGGGAAAAGTGAAAAGAAATAAAGACCACTTCCGCGGCAGTCTTTTAGGCGGAGCCATAGGTGATACCTTGGGCTGGCCAGTGGAGTTTTTAAGGCTAGACGAAATAAAGAGAAGATACGGCGAAGAAGGGATTACCGACCTGGTGGTGGGGAGAAGCGGTAAGGCGGAAATTACCGATGATACATAGATGACTCTCTTCACCGCCGAGGGGTTGCTATGGGCGGAGAGCTGGCGCAGAAAAGGGGGAAGCTGTGCCTTGAAATAAAAGGACTTTCGCCAGGCCCTTTGCGCGGTGGTAAACCACGACGGGGATAGCGACAGCACCGGTGCGATAACCGGCAACCTTCTCGGGGCGTATCACGGCATAGAGGCCATTCCTGCTGAATGGATTGAAAAGGTAGAATTGGCCGAAGTGATAATTCAAATTGCCGATGATCTCCTGGTGGGCTATGAGGATACGCCGCAGTGGAGGCAAAAGTAGCCTGGTTGGTGAGCAGGTGGGAATGACGAAAACTTATGCGGGTGTTACTGGAAAAGGCGACAATTTTCTTGGGAGGATTTTGTCCCGACAGTACAGTAAATTTATAGTTGGCTGTGTTCTTAATGGTTTTGGTTGCGACTTGGACAAGGGAGAGGAGTGCCGATGGTAGCTACTTTGATTCTCATCGAGTTTTTCGCTGGTTCTTTGATGTTTTCCTACTGGTTGGGACGCTTGGCGGGGAAGAGATTGGAAGAGGTGCGGGACGGAAATCCTGGCGCGTATAACCTTGCCCATGCGGCTGGTTTTAAATGGGGAGTTGTGGGCGCTCTCCTCGACTTTTTCAAGGGCTACTTCCCCCTGGTTTACTTTCTCAGAGGAGGCTGGGTACCGGAAAGGGCTGTACCTCTTGTTGCTATAGCGCCTGTTCTGGGCCATGCTTTTTCTCCTTTTTTGAAATTTAAAGGGGGAAAGGCTTTGGCCGTTACCTATGGTGTTTGGAGTGCTGTAACGTCTTTCCAAGGTTCCTTGGTCTACGCGGTGACCATGGGCTTTGGCAAGCTTTGCGAGCGAATTTACAACCGGGGAAAACCGTCCCGGCCGGAAGTTGATGCGATGTTAGATATAGCCGGATTTATCGCAGTGGGGATTTTCTTGGTGGCGGCGGGTTTTGCGAGCTCTCTGCTTCAGCTCTGGGTTCTCAATTTTGCCGTGTTGGTGTTCAAGAGGAAGATGGATTTTTCCTTGCTCATAAAAAGCAAGCTGAGGGGGGAGGAGGTGAAAAAAAGAAGAAAAAAAGGGAAGAGTTGTCCCGGAGGTTAAAAAAGCCGGGGAGGAAAGTATGAGCTGCCCTCAGTGCGGCAGCACCAGGCTCATCCATTTTACCGCTGGCAGGATGAGGAAGGAGGGAAAGTTTAGGTTTTTCCGGATTAGCCGGGAGAAAACCGGCGAGTATTTTTTCTGAAAAGGGGGACGACGATGTTAGAAGTAGAAATTCCGGGAGTAGGGAAAGTTTGTATCAAAAATGTGGTTTTTGATTTCAACGGTACTCTGGCGGAGGATGGCCTTCTTTGCGAGGGTGTAGCAGAAAAGGTAAGGAAGCTTGCTGCCCGGGGAGTTAATATCTTCCTTCTCACTTCCGATACTTATGGTTCTGCCACCCGGCAGTGGCAGGGGTTGCCCGGGGAAGTAAAGATTTTTTCCGGTGAGGGGGCGGCTCGGGAAAAGAGGAAGATAGTGGAGGAGTTGGGAGCCGAGAATACTGTCTCTGTCGGCAACGGGAGAAACGATGTGGAGATGTTTAAAGTCAGCCGGCTGGCCATAGCGGTAGTGGGCCGGGAAGGGTGTTTTACCGGGGCGTTGACGGCGGCGGACATTGTAGTGACGAGCATCGACGATGCTCTCGATATATTGCTTAAACCGGAACGGATTAAGGCCACCCTGCGGACGTGATGTTTTAATAATATGCGCGGCGAAAATTTTTTAACTTTTAAGGTAGCCCGGCGGGGAAAACCGCGGGTTATTTTTTTCGAAAATGCTAAAAAAGGCTGGTACTGGCGGCTTTATGGAGTTAAGATTAAAAGGGAAACCGTATACGGGAGATGAATGTTATGGGAGCGATAATCGAGGCACAGGAACTCGTCAAAGTGTTCCCCGGCGGAATCAGAGCGGTGGACGGGGTCAGTTTCCAGGTGGAAGAGGGGGAGATTTTCGGTTTTTTGGGGCCTAACGGTGCCGGAAAGTCCACCACCATTGCCATGCTTACTACTTTGCGCCGTCCTACCGGCGGCACGGCCCGCATCGCCGGGCTGGACGTGGTTCGGGACGCCGATAAGGTGCGGCGGGTCATCGGCAACGTATCCCAGGACCTGGCGGTGGACGACGACCTGACCGGCTACGAGAACTTGAAATTGCAGGCCGGTTTTTACCGCCTGCCGCGGCGGGAGGCGGAAGAGCGGATAGAAGAGGTCCTGGCCATGGTGGGACTTACGGAGCGGGCCCGGGACTTGGTGGAGACCTATTCCGGCGGGATGCGGAAACGCTTGGATATCGCCTGCGGTCTTCTCCACCGACCGCGGGTACTGTTTTTAGACGAGCCTACCTTGGGGCTGGATATTCAGACGCGGCGGGAGATCTGGGACTACATCCGGCGGCTGAGGGAAGAGGTGGGGATGACCATTTTCCTCACTACCCACTACATGGAGGAAGCCGATTCTCTCTGCGACCGTATCGCCATCATCGATCGAGGAAAGATCGTGGCTATAGGGACGCCGGAAGAACTCAAGGGAAGGGTAGGCCAAGAAGTGCTGGAGTTTGAATTTTCTTCCGGCACGGACGAGGCAGTGGCGGCGGCGGTGGCCAGGATAAAAAATATCCCCAACGTGCGCGAGGTGCGCCGGGGAAGCGGGAATGGCTATGTGGCCACCGTGGTTCAGGGGGCGCAGGTGGTGCCGGCCCTCTTCGAGGCCATCGCCGGCTTAGAGGTGAAGGTGGGTTCCGTTTCCCTCAAGCGGGCCACTTTGGACGATGTGTTCCTCTATTACACCGGTCGCAAGATCAGGGAAGAAGAGGGTGGAGAAGGGGCCATGCGGACCAGGATGATAATGAGACGGGTGCGGGGAAGGTGAGGGGAAGGTGATTTTGCGGGACATATACTGGGTATTCTGGCGGGAACTAAAGAAACTTTTGCGGCAGCGTTTGCACATTCTAATGGCCGTGGTCCAGCCTGCCGTGTGGCTGGCTCTCATGGGTAACGCCATGTCGGGACTGACCGCCAATCCCGTGGCGGCGCGAATGTTAGGGACGGGCAATTACCTGGAATTCATGACTCCCGGGGTAATGGTGATGACCTCCCTCTTTGGCGGAGTGTATGGTGGTGCCTCCGTTCTCTGGGACAGGCGTTTGGGCTTTCTTAACAAGATGCTCACCTCCCCCCTCCACCGGGCGGCTATTCCCCTGGGTAAGCTATTAGCCCTTCTCGTGCAGAGCCTCTTTCAGGTGTTGCTCATTGCCATCATTGCTCTCCTGTTAGGAGTACACTTCGCTACCGGCCTTCCCGGGATAGTTTTCCTGCTCCTTCTCGCCGGTCTTTTCGGCATGATAATGGGCGGGATTTCCCTCGCTTTAGCGGCGCGGATCAAGTCTCACGAAACCCTCTTTGCCATCATGAACTTTTTCACCATGCCCCTTATGTTCACCAGCAATGCCCTCTATCCCACCCGCGCCATGCCTTCCTGGCTGCAAAAAATCGCCGCCTACAATCCCCTTTCCTTTGCCGTCACCCCCATGCGCACGGTGGCTACGCGAGGCTGGGTTTGGGGGGACATCCTGCCGGGGCTGGCGGCGCTGTTGGTGATGGTAGTGCTGGTGGTGGCTCTGGCCGTTCACCAGTTTTCCCGGTCGGTAGACTGAAAAAAGGACCGTTCTCCGCAAAGGAGGCGGTCCTTTATTGTTTCACGGGCCGGGCGAACTTCACGGTTGGGGGGGTGGTGGCGGCCGGGATGTAGATTTTATCCGCCTGCTTTACTTCAACCTTAATGCTGTAATAAATTTTGAGTTTGTCTAAAATGCCGCCGTTTAGGTTAATGCCGCTGTACATGGTGTCCGGGCCGATGGCTTTTATTATTAACGGTGCGCTGATGACTTGGCCGTCGATGGTGGTGAGACCGGTGTCGCGGTCGATGCCGAACCGCGTCCGGTCAGTAATACGGGTATCGTTTACGGCTATGGCTTCGGCTCCGGTATTCCACAGTTCGTTAATGAGCAGGACCAGGTTGTTAACACCCGGGTCACTGTCGGGGAAGATGATGGTTATTCCCTGCCCCTGAACCGGCAGGAGGCCCAGGGCTATGTCTAACTTCTGAATTTCCGCTTGAATGCTCTGGCGCAGGGTGCTGTTTTCATTGGCGCTCTTCTCCAGCAGCTCTAATTGGTTTTTCAGGTCCGCTTCTTCCCGCATGAGCTCCAGGTTTTTCTCCCGCAGGTTCATGGCCAGGGCCATGAGGTCCTCTTTTTTCTGATATTTGAGCTCCCGCGTAATGGTCTGCTGGGTGTGAAACTGGCTGGAAAGGAAAACCCCTAATACGATCATTACTAGGGCTAAGGAAACCTGCCATTTTTTGATCACAGGCTTTCCTCCTCCTCGCCATCCGGCTTGGGGGAACGGTGGCCCCGGTACTTTTCCAGCAGCAGCCGGCGGATAATGGCTAAGTTCTGGAAGATGCGGACGCCGAAGGCGAAGATGGCGGCATAGTAAAGGTCTACACCGATGCGGTCGCCTAAATAGGCTAGGGTTCCTGCCAGCAGGGTGTTGAAGAAGAAGCTGCTGATGAGGATGCTGCCGTCATAGGTGTCCTTCAGCACGCCTTTGATGCCGCCGAAAATGGAGTCTAAGGCGGCCAGGAGGGCGACGGAAAAATATTTGGCGTAATCCAGCGGGAAGGAAAGGTTCAGAATCTGGCCGATGAGAAAGCCGGTGAAAAGGCCCAGCAGCGGTAACCACATTATCTTTCACCTTCTTTTACGGGTTTGGCATAGCTGAAAGAGTAACTGCCGTTGTACTCCGGCAGGATTATTTCCTTCTTTTTTTCGATGGAGACGGGAAATTTATTCTCCTTCAGAACGGGATAAATGGAAAGAGGATATTCGGCTGTCACAGCGGCGTAAAGGCGGTCCGGGTCACCGATAGCTTCGATTTTGAAGGGGCTTCCTACCCAGTGGCGATTGACCAGAATGATGGAACCGCCGCAGCGGATGTCGCTGGTGCTCACCACCCGCTGGCCGTTGATGGCAATGGCCTCGGCGCCTCCCCGGCGGAGGGCGTAGACGATGTTGACCAGGTCGCCGTCGTGGACGATGAAGTTTTCCGCGTCTGGCCCGCTCAGGCTGCGCTGGCCGGGATCAATATCGGCAACGGTGACCACCACTCCCGGTCCGCTAACTTTAGTTAGACCGGCCAGTACTTTTTTTTCCTCCAGCTCCCGACTCATTTCTCCCATCTGACCTGGGTTCGCGGCCATTTTTTCCTGTCGTGCGGCCAACTCCTGGCGCAAGCGCTTGATTCTCTGTTCCAGTTCCTGGTTGGAGCTCTGGTAGCGGCGGATGGAAGCGATAAGGTCCTCTTTGTTCTGAGCGGTAGTTTTGTTGAGACTAATGGTATGGGTGTTCATGCTCTGGGCCAGGAAGAAGCCGGAAATGAGGCAGAGAAAAGCGATGGCTAAATAATTGCGGGTTTTTTGGCTGGGGTGGAACTTCTTCATCCCCATTGGCACCCTCCCGATGTGTTGAGTGGTGACGATTAAGTAAAAATAATATTGCTGCCCGGGGGCTACGCCTATAAAATTAAAGAAGAAATTATGCCGCATCGGCCAGCAGGAAACTGTTGTCAGTGGAAAACATGCTGTGTAATAAGAATAATTTTACTCCACCATCGGACAGAAATAAATAGCAAAAAGTTGTCGAAAAATGTAGAAGAAGAGAGAAAAGTATTGCCGGAGGCGGTTATGCTTAATTTTTTGCCCGGGTTGAGCCTGATCAACGTTATCGACATTCTCCTGGTTTCTTTTATAATCTTCTGGCTGCTTCTTCTCATCAGGAATACCCGTGCCGAACAGTTAGTGCGAGGGTTGCTGGTGCTGCTGGGCGCCGGGCTGGTGAGCCGCTGGCTGGGCTTGTACACCATCACTTTTATCCTCGATAGCATCCAGACAATGGTGCTGGTGGCCATCCCGGTGGTTTTTCAACCGGAGCTGCGCCGGGCTTTAGAACAGTTGGGGCGGGGGCGGTTTTTCCGGCCGGCGGTCTTTTTCCAGGAAGAGGAGGGAGAAAGGGCCCTGGCAGAAATTGTCCGGGCGGTAGACGATCTCTCCCGCAGGTGCATCGGCGCCCTGCTGGTAATCCAGGGGCGCACCGGGCTGGAGGAGGTTGCCGAAACCGGAGTGAGGATTGAGGGCCGGGTGAGCGGGGAACTTTTGCTGAGCATTTTTTTGCCGAGAAGCCCTTTGCACGACGGGGCGGTGCTGCTGCAGGACGGACGGGTGGTGGCTGCCGGCTGTCTCCTCCCCCTCACGGAGCAGCGGCTGAGTAATGAACTGGGAACCAGACACCGGGCAGCTTTAGGTATAACCGAGGTTTCCGATGCTGTGGCGGTGGTGGTGTCCGAAGAGACGGGGGCGATTTCTCTGGCCCGGGAAGGCAGGTTAGTGCGGGGGCTTAGGGCAGATGAACTGAGGAAGGAACTGCGCCGGAAGGAGAAACCGGGGGCCCGGTTCTGGATCCGCTGGAGGGATGGCAGGTGAAGAAAGAAAGCAGGTCCAGACGGCGCGGGGAGTACCTGTTTCTGTGGGTTGTTTCGCTGCTGGTTGCGGTAATGCTGTGGGTTTACGTGTCCAATTTTCAGGCGCCTACGGCCCGTGCCAGCAGAACCGTGCCGGTGCGCTACAGGAATGTACCGGCCGGGATGGAGGTGGTAACCGTTACGCCGGCTACTGCGGAAGTGGTAGTCCAAGGACCGAAAAAAGTGGTGGATCAGGTGACCGGGGAGGATCTGGGGGCGTACGTGGACCTGACCGAAGCGGTGGAAGGTGAAAACAGCCTGCTGGTGCAGGTGCGGACGCCCGCCGGAGTAAAGCTGCTCCAGGTCAATCCCGGCCGGGTTAAGGTGGTGCTGGATGCTATCGATGAGGTAAAGCTGCCGGTGAAGGTGCGTCTGAGCGGCGGCGATTCCTCTTACCGCTACATTGTTACCGCTGTGCGCCCGGCAGAAGTGACGGTACGGGGGCCGAAACGTTTTCTGCGCCAGGTGGAAGAAGTGGTGGCAGAAGGGAAGGTAGAAAAACTGGACTGGCAGGGGGAAATAGAGTTGCCGGTGACGTTGCGGGGAGGAGCCGGCGTGGAGAACCTTTCCTTTTCACCGCGGCAGGTGACGGTGACAGTTAAGGCGGAAGAGACGGTTGTTACCAGGAAGGTGCTGGTTAAAGCGGCCCTTGCGGGTCGCCCGGCAGCCGGCTGGGAGGTGGCGGCGGTGGAAATTCAGCCGGCGACGGTTACCGTAAAAGGCCCGCCGGAACGCCTTGATTCCCTTGCCGAAGTGACTACCGAAGAGGTGGACGTTTCCGGGGTTACGGCGGACGTGGTGAAGGAAGTGAAACTGGTGCTGCCAGAAGGAATTGCTGCCGAAGAAGCGTCGGTAAGGGTAGCGATAAGGGTGCGCCCCTCCTCTTCCGGACGGCAATGACGCGGTTCTTCCTAAATTGACACTGTTTGTCAGCCTGTCATATAATTAAAACGAATTTGGCAGAGTCAGGGCTAAAACGAATTTGGCAGAATCAGGGCCGGACAGAAGGTGGGAGAAATTGTATCTACGGGTGACCAACCTCCGCCTGCCTCTGGACCGGGAGGAAAAGGAGGCTTTCCGCCGGGCCTGTCGCCAGGCTGGTCTGAAAGAGGAAGAAGTAAGAGGATGGCGGCTGGCACGGAAAGCCGTGGATGCCCGCCGGAGCAAGGTGGAGTTCGTTTATACGATAGACTTGGAAGTGGAAGAAGAACAGCTGCACCGCGTCCTCAGCCGTTCTCCGGCCGGTGTCAGCTTGTACCAAGAGGAGGAATATCGGCCTGGCCCGCCTCTGCCACCGCAACCGCTGCGGCCGGTGGTGGTGGGAGCAGGACCGGCGGGACTTTTTGCTGCCCTGTATCTGGCGGAAAGGGGTCTCAAGCCGCTGGTGCTGGAGCGGGGGCGGGATGTGGAGACTCGGGCGGAAGATGTGCGCCGTTTCTGGGAAACGGGGCAACTGGACCCGGAATCCAATGTCCAGTTCGGCGAGGGGGGAGCGGGTACCTTTTCCGACGGCAAGCTCACTACCCGTCTCAACGACAGCCGCCTGCGTTATATCCTCCGGGTCTTTGTGGACCACGGTGCACCTCCGGAAATATTATACTACTACCGGCCCCATATCGGGACGGACAGGCTGCGGCAGGTGGTATTGAACCTCCGGCGGCACCTTCAGTCCTTAGGAGTGGAAGTGAGGTTCGGCGCTAAGGTTACGGATTTGCTCCTGGAAAAAGGTAGAGTGGTAGGAGTTGTGGTTAACGACCAGGAAGAAATCGAGACGCGGGCGGTTATCCTGGCCATCGGCCACAGTGCCCGCGATACCTACGCTATGCTGGCCCGGAAGGGGCTTACGCTTATGGCCAAGCCCTTTGCCGTTGGCTTACGCATTGAGCATCTGCAGGAAGTGATTGACCGGGCCCAGTACGGCGCGTACGCCGGTCATCCCCGCCTTGGTGCGGCCGATTACCAGCTGGTCTATCACGACGAGGAAACGGGACGAGCAGCCTACACTTTCTGCATGTGCCCGGGAGGACAGGTTATTGCTGCAGCCTCCGAGGAAGGGGGCGTGGTGACCAACGGCATGAGCGACTATGCCCGCGCCAGCGGGGTGGCTAACAGCGCCGTGGTGGTCACGGTAGGACCGGAAGATTTCCCGGGTGATGGGGTTCTGGCCGGAGTTGAGTTCCAGCGCCGGCTGGAAAGGAAGGCTTTTACCGCCGGTGGCGGAGGTTTTCGGGCACCGGCACAGGAGACTGGCGATTTTCTGCGGGACGGCGGTGGCCGGACGCCTGTTCCTGCCTTTGCTACCTACCGGCCCGGTGTTACCAGCACCGATCTCTATCGCTGTCTGCCGCCGGTGGTGGGGGAGGTTTTACCCCGCGCCCTGCGTTACTTCGGGCGCAAGATCAAAGGTTTTACTGGTACGCCTTCCGTTCTCACGGGAGTGGAAACCAGAACTTCGGCGCCGGTGCGCATCGTCCGGGGAGAAGACGGGCAGGCGCCGGGAGCGGAGGGATTGTATCCGGCGGGTGAGGGCGCCGGTTACGCTGGCGGGATAATGAGCGCAGCTCTGGACGGGCTTAGGGCAGCGGAAGCACTGGTGAGAAATTTGGAGAAGGGAGAAAGGGGATAAATGCGGAAGCTGTTTGGTACTGACGGAGTAAGAGGGGTAGCTAACCGCGAGTTAACGCCCATGCTGGCTTTTCGGTTAGGAAGGGCGGCAGCTTACCTTCTCAGCCGGGACAGCTCCACTGGGCGGCCGCGGCTGGTGATAGGGAAGGATACCCGCATTTCCGGCGACATGCTGGAGGCTGCCCTCATAGCGGGGATTTGTTCGGTAGGGGCCGATGTCCTGCGAGTGGGGATCATGCCCACTCCGGCCGTTGCTTTTCTCACCCGCGACCTAAAGGCTGATGGTGGTGTAGTAATTTCCGCTTCCCACAATCCGGTGGAGGACAATGGGATAAAATTTTTTGCTGCGTCGGGTTTCAAATTGCCGGACCGGGTAGAAGAAGAGATTGAGCGACTGATTTACTCTGGAGTGGAAGAATTACCGTCCCCTGTAGGGGAAGACGTGGGCCGGGTGGAGGAAGTTCCGGATGCCTTGGACCGTTACGTCAACTACGTCAAAGGGACGGTAAAGGTGGATTTTCGCGGGTTGAAAATAGTGGTAGACTGTGCCAACGGTGCGGCTTACCAGGCTTCGCCCCGGGCTTTGCGGGAGTTAGGGGCGGAGGTTATTGCTATTAACGACTGCCCCAACGGACTCAACATCAACGTGCGCTGTGGTTCCACGAACCCAGAAGTGGTACGGGAAGCGGTGCTCAAACACGGTGCTGACATTGGCATTGCCCACGATGGCGATGCCGACCGGGTAATTGCCGTGGATGAGAAGGGTAACATCATCGATGGCGACCACATCATGGTCATTTGTAGTACCCATCTGAAGAAGCAAAACCGCCTGCCCCGGAATACAGTAGTAGTGACAGTAATGAGCAACTTAGGCCTGCGCTTGGGACTGGCCAAACACAACATTAAAGTGCTGGAGACCAAAGTGGGAGACCGCTACGTTCTGGAAGAGCTTTTGCGGACGGGAGCTGCCTTCGGGGGGGAACAGTCGGGCCACATTATTTTCTTAGAGCACAATACCACCGGTGACGGCATTATTACCGCCCTGCAGCTCATTGCGGTGATGAAAGAAACGGGACAGCCGCTGAGTGAGCTGGCGAGCCTGATGGACCGGTTACCCCAGGTGTTGGTCAACGTGCGGGTGACCAACAAAGAGAAGGTTATGACGAGTGATAAAGTGAGAAGGGTCATTGAGAAAAATAAGGAAAGACTGGGCGAAAACGGACGGATCCTGGTCCGGCCTTCCGGGACAGAGCCTCTCATCCGGGTAATGGCCGAGGGGACAGATGAGAAGCTGCTGCAGGACATCGTGGACGAAATCGCGGCGGCGATTACAAGCGAGGACAGATAAAGTTTGCCGTTGTTTTTTAACGAAAATTAAGTTACAATAATTGCATGTGGTTTGGGAAGGGGGTGCTGCCTGAGGGAGCCCTGTTTTCTTTTTAGAGGACTTTTCCCCTCCAGAAAAAGAAGAAGCGCCTGGACCCGTGACAGCACGGGTTGACGAGGAGGAGGTTTATCGAGTTATCGGCGGGTGCCTCCCGGTTGGTCACGACCGTAAAAGGCCCAGCAAAACCGGCAAGCAATTGCCGGGACAAAGGGGGCCGGGTGATGGAGGGGACCTGCGGCCGGAAGGTCGCAAGATAATTAGCAGATTCTGGCTGAACCGAGGGAGGAAGAGTTATGTGTGGAATCGTAGGTTATATCGGAGCCAGACCGGCTGTCCCCATCCTGTTAGAAGGGCTGGAAAAGTTAGAGTATCGCGGCTATGATTCGGCCGGTGTGGCCGTTTGCGACGGGAAGGAACTGCGCGTGGTGAAAAAAGAAGGAAAACTCACCGTGCTCAAAGAAGAAATGGCCGGGACGGACCTGCCTGGAACGGTGGGTATCGGCCACACCCGCTGGGCTACCCACGGTCGCCCGTCGGATATAAATTCTCATCCCCACTGGGACTGCCGCGGCCGCATTGCGGTGGTTCACAACGGCATTATCGAAAATTACCTGGAACTGAAGGAAGAACTCCTAGCTAAAGGACATAAGTTTGCTTCCGAAACGGACACCGAGGTGATTCCCCATCTTATCGAGGAGTATTATAACGGTGATATTGTGGAGGCTGTGCGCCAGACCGTGGCCCGCCTGCACGGCTCTTATGCTCTGGTAGTCCTGTGCGAGGACGAACCCGATAAGCTGGTGGCGGCCCGCAAGGACAGCCCCTTAGTGGTGGGATTGGGCGAAGGAGAATATTTCCTCGCTTCCGACATTCCCGCCATTCTTGGCCACACCCGCCGCACCTACATCTTAGAAGACGGAGAAATGGTAGTGGTGAACCGGGAAGGGGTGCTGATTACCGACGCCGCCGGGAACCCCGTGGAGCGGGAAGTGTTTGAGGTGAAATGGGATGCGGTGGCGGCAGAAAAAGGCGGCTACCCTCATTTCATGCTGAAAGAAATCCACGAACAGCCCCGCGCCCTGCGGGACACCCTGTCCGGGCGGTTGAAAGAGGACGGGCGGGTTAACCTGGCGGAACTGGAACCTGTAGCCGACCGGTTGGCCTGCCTGCAGCGCATGTACATCGTAGCCTGCGGCACCGCCTACCATGCCGGGGTAGTGGGCAAGTACGTCATTGAAAAAATGGCCCGCCTGCCGGTGGAAGTGGACATCGCCTCCGAATTCCGCTACCGCGACCCCATCCTGGGTCCGGAAGACCTGTTGGTGGTTATCAGCCAGTCCGGTGAGACGGCCGATACCCTGGCGGCTCTGCGGGAGGCGAAAAAACGGGGCGCTACGGTGGTGGCGGTAACCAACGTGGTAGGCAGCTCTGTTTCCCGGGAGGCCGATGCCGTCCTCTACACTTGGGCCGGACCGGAGATAGCAGTAGCTTCCACCAAGGCCTATACTACCCAGCTTCTCCTTATGTTCCTGCTGGCCCTCCAATTAGCAGAGATCCGTGGCAGGACAACGCCAGAGTGCGGCGAAATTGTGGAAGCCATCCACCGGCTGCCGGCGGCGGTGGAAGCCGTTCTCAGCCGGGAAGAAGAAATAAAGGCGGTAGCCGACGACTACTGTCGTTCCTGTGCCAGCACCTTCTTCATCGGCCGGGGCTTGGATTACGCTGTGGCTATGGAGGGGGCCCTGAAGCTGAAGGAGATCTCCTACATCCACGCCGAGGCGTATGCTGCCGGCGAACTGAAGCACGGCACCTTGGCCCTTATTGAAGAAGGAGTGCCGGTAATCGCCCTGGCCACTCAACCCGATCTCTTTGAAAAGACCCTGAGCAATATCAAAGAAGTCAAAGCCCGCGCGGCCCGGGTTCTGGCTTTAGCTGTGGAGGGGAACCGGGACATCGAGAAAGAGGCGGACCGGGTCTTTTACCTGCCCGCTTTGCACCCGCTGGTCCTCCCGGTGGTAACGGTGGTGCCGCTGCAACTCTTAGCTTACTATGCTGCCGTGGCCCGCGGCTGCGACGTCGATAAACCGCGCAATTTAGCCAAAAGTGTCACGGTGGAATAGGTTACCGGCTTTCCTTGGGATGATTTGTATTTTTCATTTAATCCTCCCACCCATGCGAAAAAAGTGATTCCGTTGAGGAAGGAAAAAGGGAAAAGGATTAAGGTTCAAGTCGTAAAGAAATAACAAAGGGATAAGTGGTAAGGCCTCGAAAAATTCGGGATTTACGCCACTTATCCCTTTTTCCTTTTATCCTTGACGCTGTCCATTTGGAACAACTTTTTTCGCACAAATTAGAGCAACATTTGGGAAATTATAGGAGAAATATTACTGCTTCACGGAAAAACTTTATTACCTCCCAGAAAATGACATGTAGATTTTATGCGGGTTTGAGGGATTGGAATGGAAAGGGTTTTTTACAAATCAACAATAGAGGTGAGATTTTTCGACATGAGAGCGTGGGAGGAAATTATATCCAAGGAAATAAGCCGGCGGGATTTTATGAAGCTGTGCGCAGCGGTAACTGCAATATTTTCCCTTCCGCCATCTTTCAGTAAGAAGGTTGCCTATGCGGTAGAAGAGGCAATGAAAAAGCCGCCGGTAATATGGTTGGAAGGCCAGGATTGTGCTGGCTGCAGTGAGTCCTTGCTGGCAACTATGAGCCCCTCAGTGGCCGAACTGGTTCTGGATAAGTTGTCCTTGCGTTATCA
>JASUSC010000005.1 GCA_030446285.1 Eubacteriales bacterium
CCGACTTGAGAGAGTTCACGAACTTCGACAACTGTACTTGGGGTTTGGAAGCAAAAAGGATATGAATGTGGTCCAGCTCGGTTTCTTGCTCAATTATTTGCACCCCAAACTTTTCAGCGACACTAAGGTTTATTTCTTTCAGACGCGAAGAAATCTCAGGAGTCAGCACCTTTTTCCGGTGCTTCACACAGCAGACATAGTGGAACCGAAGTGAATATACTGAATGGCAACCTTTATCCAATTGGTATCTCATGCCTTCATTTTACCGGAAGAACTGAAGAAAAACAATACCGCCTTTCATTCCCTCCCTTACGGGAGGGGACTTCCCGGCGGAAAAAGTTAAAAAGAATGCTCCGGTCCTGGAAAAATCCCTTCCCTGACCTCTTCTTTGAACCTGCGGAGCGCATCCAGTACCAGCGGTCTCAGATCGGCATAGCGTTTGACAAAACGGGGAGTAAAGTCAGAAAAGAGTCCTAACAGGTCATAAGTGACCAGCACCTGCCCATCGCAGCCGGCACCAGCACCGATGCCAATAACAGGAATGCTGACCGCCCGGGCAATTTCCGCTGCCACGGAGGCTGGAACACACTCCAGAACCAGGGAAAAAGCTCCCGCTTCTTCAAGAAGCCGTGCGTCCTCCACTATTCGCCGGGCTGAATCTTCATCCCGTCCCTGCACGCGGTAGCCGCCGGTTACATGCACCGCTTGGGGCAGCAACCCCAGGTGTCCCATCACCGGAATCCCCGCAGCCACCAGGGCTTTCACCCGGTCTACTATCTCCCTTCCTCCCTCCAGTTTTACCGCATGAGCTCCGCCCTCCTTGAGCAGGCGTCCGGCGTTATAAAGACAGTCCTCAACACTCACCTGATAAGAGAGAAAAGGCATGTCCGCTACCACCATGGCCCGGCGCGCACCGCGGGCCACCGCCCGGCTATGGTGGATCATATCCTCCATGCTCACAGGAATGGTGGAGTCGTAACCCAGCACCACTTGGCCTAAGGAATCTCCCACCAACAACACGTCTATCCCGGCTTCATCCAGCAGCCGGGCCATGGAATAGTCGTAGGCAGTAAGAACGGTAATCTTTTCCCCTGCTTCCTTCATTTTTCTAAGCTGGACCGTGGTCACCCGGCTCATTTTTCTCCCCTCCTTGGCCCTTTTCTCCCTCTAAAAGTTTTCTCATTTCGGTGTACTTATCTCCTTCTATTCTTCCTCCCCGTCGGGCCAACTCCAAAGCAGCCCGGGCCAAAGTGCGATAAAAACCGTCCCATCCTTCGGCTGCCAGTGCCTGCAGGTGTTTTGCCACCGTCCCCACATCTCCCCGCACCACCGGGCCGGTTAAAGCCTTCTCCGGACCCAGGCGGCGCAAATTTGACCACGTTCCCATAACCAGCGGTTCCACCGCTTCCAGAGCCTGTTCCTGTGCCAAGCCCGCTTTCTCCATCAGCAGGAGACAATAATCCATCAGCACCACCAAATAGTTGGAAGCAACACAGGCGGCAGCGTGGTAAAAAACCCTTCCCCCCGCCGGCAGGGAAAAAACCCTCCCTCCCAGCAAGCGAGCTATTTGCTCTGCCCTCTCCCCGGCTTCGCCCGTCCCTTCCACCGCCATCCATGCTCCGGGAAGGACCTTCTCGCCTCCTTCCCCAGGCAAAGACTGGAGGGGGTGTAAGGCAGCCACCAACGCCCCCATCTCTTTGAGGGGCAATAGTTCCTCCAATCCGCGGGAACCGCTCATATGGAGAAAAAGTTTCCCCGCCAGGGACAAGGAATTACGGGCAAAAATTCCCGCCAGATATTCTGCTGTGGTAGCAATAAAATCATCGGGGACGGTAAGAAAGACTACGCTGGCACGACAACAGGCAGTAACCAAATTTTCTTCCGCAGGAACCCCGGCAATAATTTCCCCGTCTTTTCCGGCCAAGGTCGCAGCCAGTTGCCTGGCAGAAAGGCCGTTCCGGCTGAAAAGGCCCACCGCCTGCCATCCTTTCTCCACCAACAAGCGGGCCACCGCACTGCCAGCTCTGCCGGTGCCGATAATAACAAATGCCGCCATGGTGTATCAACCACCTAACTGGCCAAAAATACAAAAAACCCTTCCGGCCTAAGTCCGAAAGGGCGGTAAATATCTCCCTGCCTTCCGTCTCGGGCCTCGCGGCTCCAAGCGGTTTTCCTTTATTCTTGCTCGAGTAATAAAAAACAGTTACCCTCATCCAGTGCAGTTCCCCAACGGGATACCGCCTGCTGACAGCATTATTCTACCATAAAAACGGAATTTTTCAAACTAAATATTCAGAAATTCTATTTACTTTCTGATCGGCCACTGCCGGAAGAAAATCCCGCAAAAACCTGCCGTCAGGCATGGTGAGATCGTCATCCAGATCCAGCAGAGGTACGAGCACAAAAGCCCGTTGCAGTAGATAAGGATGGGGGATCTGGAGATCGGGCGCATCTACCACTTCGTGCCCGTAGAGAAGAATATCCAGATCTACTGTCCGCGGCCCCCATTTCTCTTTTCTCACTCGTCCCAGTTTGTTCTCAATTTCCTGAAGGAAGGATAAAAGTTCCCGGGGCGAATATGCGGTTTCCACCTGTATCACCGTGTTGAGGAAAGGCTCCTGCTCTTTAAGCCCCCAGGGTTCCGTTTCGTAGAGGGGGGCAATAGCGGTTATCTGCAAATCAGGGAGCTCCCGCAGCATGTTTACCGCCGCCTGTAAATTGGCCCGGCGATTGCCCATGTTCGACCCCAGCCCGATGTAAACCGTAACCATCTTCGATTCCTCCGCTAATCGTCATACTCTAGAGAACGGCTGCGGGTAATCTCCACTCCCATATAGTCGAAGATGCCGTTCACCGGCGCCCCAGGCTTCATTATCCGCAGTTTCACCGTGTCCACCGGGAAAACCTCCAGGAGGTCAGAGGCTATACTCTCTGCTAGAGCCTCAAGAAGGCGAAAAGGAGGACCTTCCATCCTCGCCCGGATTACCTCGTACACCTTGGCATAATCCACCGTGGTGTGCAGCTCGTCGGCTATGCCCGGTACCTGCAAAGAGACATACAGCTCCACATCAACAACAAAGCACTGTCCTAACTTGCGCTCCTCGGGAAGAACGCCGTGATGGCCGTAAAATTTCATCCCGGCCAGAATAATTTTGTCCGTCGCCATATTACTCCTCCTCGTCCTGGCGGCGGTAACGAACAATAGCATCGCTCATCCGTGCCACCCGCACCATTTCTTTGACATCGTGTACCCGCACGATGTCCACCCCGCTGGCAATCCCCAAAGCCACTGTCGCTGCCGTCCCTTCCATCCGCTCGTCTACGGGCAAATCCAGCGTTTTGCCAATAACAGATTTGCGGGAAGTGCCGAGGAGAATGGGCTGTCCCAGGGTCTTTAGCTCTTTTAGAGATTTTAATACTTCCAGGTTCTGCTCATAGGTCTTGCCAAGACCTATCCCCGGGTCAACGATAATTTTCTCCCGGCTAATCCCGGCCTCCACCCCGATGCGGATGCTCTCGGCCAGAAAAGCGAGGATTTCCTCCATCAGGTTGCGGTAATTGGTATCATGGCGATTGTGCATCAACACCACCGGCACTCCGTACTTCGCACAAACTGCAGCCATTTCCGGATCCGCTCTGAAACTCCACTGGTCATTGATGATATGGGCTCCCTCTTCCAGAGCCAGCCGGGCGGTAGAAGCTTTATAGGTATCTACCGAAATAGGCACCTTAAGTTCCCGTACCAGCCGTCGCAGGACGGGTAGAAGCCTTGCCTGTTCCTCTTCCGCCGGTACCGGAGTGTGACCTGGCCGCGTGGACTCAGCCCCCACATCGATTATATCTGCCCCTTCTTCCACCATGCGGTGAGCGTGTTCCACCGCCCGTCCCGGGTCGAAAAATTTGCCCCCGTCCGAAAAAGAGTCGGGAGTAACGTTCAATATCCCCATCACCAAGGTCCGTTGGCCAATGGGGAGCCGGTAACCGCGGCAATCCAGGATATACGAGGGCCTTTTCTCCATGTTGTTCAAAACTCTTTGTAACTCCTCTGCCAAGGCTGGAAGACCAAAAGCCTGCATCTTCAGTTTACTGATCAGTCGGCGGTACTGTTCCAAAGTACCCATGAGGAGGACATCGCTTTCATCCACAGAAAAATTGGCTGCCCCGCGGACAATTGCACATTCTCCACCCTTGGAAAGCATCTCCTGCTTGATGAGGTTGGCAGCCACCGTGCGCACTTTTTCAATTTTTATCACCCGGAAGACGGCTTTGGGGGCCATAATCCTTATTCCCGGCTCGTCCGCCCCCACCCGCCGAATTTCCCGCCGGGCGTCTTCCAGATCCTCAATTTCTACCACGCGAAAATTGGCCATCGTCCTTTCCTCCTCGGAAATATTAGTAAATCAGCAAACGCCTACTTGTTTCCATATCGCCGTACTTGTAGCACTCGGCATTGGCCGGACACTGCCGGCAGGCCCGGGAGAGATTGTCAGCCCGGAACAATTTTTCCCCTAACACGGTAACACCCGCATCAATACCCCGGTGCTGGCGAATAGCCTGGGTGACAATCCGGATTTCCTGCGAGCTGAAACCATACTTGGCCATCAACTCCGCCGCTATCTCCGCTCCGGCTTCGGAATGGTCCACTCCTTCCTCGTATTCTTTCCAGCGGGCAATGTCATGAAGCATTCCCGCCGTGTAAATAAGCTCTTTTGCCTGTTGCAAATCCCTGAGCCCATTTTCAGCTATAAAATTTCTAATATCCCCTGACTCCAGCATGAGAATGTAGGTTATGCGGGAAACATCCACCATGTGCTGAAAATCGTGGTGGCAAAATTTCCTGTTAACTTCCGCCCGGGCATTTTGGTAAAGGCACTGCTGGTACAAGCTGTCCTCGAGGATTTTTTCCAGTCTGTCCATTTTTCCCTCCAACTTTTCTGCCATCCACCGGCAATAATCCTTCTTAAGAGAGATACTTAATTTTTTAATACCTTATTACTTAGACACAAAAGGGAAAATTCCTCTTTACCCCCCAAAAAAAACCGCTCTTCCGCCTAAAAACCAAGAAGCCGGGCTTTTTGCCCGGCGCAGTAGACCGCAGCCCATGTTACCTTGCCAGACTGTGAAGAGCCAGGTTAACCAGCTCCTCTGCCAACTTCTTCCTATCCATTCCCGGCGAATTGAGCAACCAGTGGAAAGTAGCAACACTAACCATGCCAAAAAGAGCAGTGGCCGCCGTCCAGGAATCCACCTCTCTGAACTCACCGGCAGCAATCCCCTCTTCAATTAACCTGCCGATGAGGGAATAATAATCCTGCAGCCGGGAACGGAAACTTTCCCGCGGCAGAGTACTGCCAACAAAATCCCCCAGGATTAGACTTACCTCTTCCCTGTACTCGCTGAAAAAGTCCACCTGGTCGCGGATAAGCCGCGCCATCCTCTCCGCAGCAGTCCCCACCGCCGTTACTATCTCCTGTGTCCTTCGTTCCAGTTCGTCAAAAATCGAAAGGGTAAGCTGGAGAAACAGGTTTTCTTTGTTCTGGAAATAGTAGTAAAGAGTCCCCTTGGCCACTTTGCTCATGCGGGCAATTTCGTCCATCGTGGCCTTCTCAAAACCCTTTTGTGACATGACAGTCGCTGCTGCTTTGAGGATAGCTTTAATTTTGTGATTCATCTTCTTCCCCCGTTACTGCAGTACTAACCCTTCCTGGGGAGCGAGGTCAGATATTTTCAGCTTCCTGGCGGTGAAGAAATAAGTCAGGATTAAAGCTCCCAGTCCGAAGAAAGCCATGGCTGTTACCGCCGCACCATAGCTCATGCCGCTGCCGCCGGAAACGGCTTCCCGGAGTCCATAAACTCCGTAGGTCATAGGCAGGAAGGGTCCGATAGTCCGGAAAAATTCCGGCAAAAGCTCGAAGGGAAAAGCTCCCCCGCAGGAAGCCAGTTGAAGAATAAGCAGAGCCACTGCCAGAAAGCGTCCGGCAACACCAAAAGCGGTTACCAGAAAGCCAATAATAGCCATAAAGGTTAAAGACATCAGGATGTTAAAGAGGAAGAATTTCCCTTCGGAAACTACCTGCAAATTCAAGCCTTTTTCTAATATTATACCAGAAATTACAGCCTGAAGCACACCAACAACTGCTACCGCGAGGTATTTGCCTACAAGGACCTGCCAGGAGTGAACGGGTGATAAGGCAAGCCGGAAGTCTTTCAAGTTAATGAGGAAGAAAAGGACCAACGCTCCTATCCACAGGGAAAGGGGCAAGAAATAAGGAGTAAAAGCAGTACCGTAGTTCTCCACGGGGTGCAGCCTTTTTTCAATCAATTGAACCGGCTTGGCGGTTATCTCTCGACGTTTCTGGATAAGAGCTGGAGAAAGCTCCTCTTTGCCCTTTGCCACCCCTTGCGCAAGCCCTTCCTCCAACTGGGAAGCTCCTTTTACTAGTTGCCCTAAGCCAGCGTGTAGCTCAGAAAGGGCGCCAGCAATTTTTTCCGTGCCACCTGCCAGTTCGGCCGCTCCGCTGGTCGCTTTTGCCGTACCCTCTGCCAATTGTTTTCCGCCTGTTGCTAACTGCTGAGCAGCACCCCCCAGTTTCCTGCTCCCTTCAACCAGTTGCGAAAGGCCAGCATAAAAATCACCATACCCGCGCTGCAGGCGGCCAAACCCCTCATCCAAAACGGCCATTTTCTCCGGCAGCCCAGCTGTGCTACTGACAATGGTCTGCAGCCCTTGACTCAAAGCACCAGCGCCATTCTCAAGTTGCCTGGAACCATCTCTTACCGCCAGAGCCCCTTCCTTTAGCGTTTCTGCCTCCCCTTGGAGCAAATTCATCCCGGGCAGAAGTTGTTGGTCATAAGTAGTTTGCGCCGCAACCAAAGCACCGGCAAAACCGCCATTGGTCCCAGCAAGGGTCTGTTGCCAAAGGGCCAGCTCGGCGCTGCCACTGCCAAAAAAGCTGTCCAGCGCTTTCCGGTCATCGGCCGTCCCATCTAAAGTGTTACAGGAATCTTCCAAAAGCGCTAAAACTCGGTCAACTTCCGGATCTGGATGGGTCTGTCGGTACTGCTGCAAGAAAAGACGAGCCTGATCCAGACTTTCTCTTGTCCCAATAATTGCTTGGTTAGTTCGCTGGTATGAAGTCGCCGCCTGTTGCAGGGAGGAGAGGAAAGCCGTCAGTCCTGCCTCTACCTGGCGGTAAGAAGTTAGTAGTTGATCTAAACCGCTTTTAATCTTCCCCCAAAACTGTTTAATACCGGCAATTAATTCCGCCGTCCCGTCTGTGTAAGCCTCCACCCCACAGGCCAGTTCTTCCGTCCCAGCAGCCAGCTCCCCCGTCCCTGCTTTCAGGGAAGCGGCTCCCGTTGCCGCTTCTTTAATTCCTCCTTGGAGCCGGCTTATTCCCGGTGCCAATTGCCCGGCAGGAAGGGCCGTTATTCCGGTAGCAATTGTCTTGCCCCCTGCCTGGAGCTCTGTCATCTTGGCGGCAAAGATCTCGACGTTTTTCTCATAGGCCTCCAAGCCGGCTGCCAGACTGTTGCTGCCATCAGCCAACCGAGTTAATCCTGTGCTCAGCTCCCCTGCTCCTGCCCTCAATTTCCCTGCTCCCTCATGCAATTTCCCCGCTCCTTCTCGGGCAGATGCTGCCCCCTGGGCAAGCTGTTTGCTGCCCTCGGCTGCCTGGGCTACCCGCTCTACAGAATTCGCCATTTCTGCCAGTACTCTTCCTATGGCTTCTGCGACAATCTTCTCCTCCACTTTTTGGGCCAGACCCTCAACCACCCGTTTGGTCAACTGAGCCGCCAGATAGTTTTTCCCTTCGTTGTACGTTACTTCAATTCCTACCTGGCGGGGATCTTTACTCCGCATCTGGTACAGTCTGGCTGAAAAATCTGACGGAATTCTAACGATCAGGTAATATTTTCTACCCTCCAATCCTCGCCTGGCTTCGTCCATGGTAACAAAATGCCATTCAACCGCATCACTCTTTTTCAATTCTTCAACCAGGTCACGGCCGCCCTCTATCTTTTCTCCTCCCCTCTTGTAGCCCTGGTCTTCATTAACTACCGCCACCGGCAACCGGGAAAGTTTCCCATAAGGGTCCCAGAAGGCAGAAAGATAAACAAAACTGTAAAGAAGAGGAACCAAAACCACGGCAGTGAGGGCTATCCGGGCAAAGCGGGTACTGAGCAGTTGCTTTAACTCCACTCTGGCTATCCGCAAAAAATTCACTTTCTTGCCACCCCTTTCTCCATATCTATCACCTGGTCGGCTATGTCCAATTCCCCTTCTTTGACGGTAGTAAAAACAACTAGTCTGCCTTCTCCTTTTAACTCGCGAAAAATTTCCTTCACCTCTTCTTCCTCGTTTCTTTTCAAACTGCGGAAAGGCTCATCCACCAGAACTATCTCCGGGGAACCAATCAACGCCAGCGCAATTCCCACTTTCAAGCGGCGCAAGGGATCGAGGCGGAAAAGAACTTCGTCTGGGCCAAAATCGGCCCGCACTTTGCTAAGCAAAGTCTCAACAGTTCTTGTCTCTATTTTTTGTCCCTGCAAAGCAGCCTGAAAGCGGCAGTTGTCCGCCACCGTAAGCGAAAAATAAGGTTCGTAAATCCCCTCGACAAAGGAAAGTCCCACCCGCCGTCTAATCGCACGGGTCTGCCGGAGAGGGTCCATCCCCAGCACTGAGATTTCTCCCGCCACCGGTTTAATACCCCCTATAATCGCCAGCAGCGCCGCCGTTTTCCCCGACTTGGCCCGGCCGTGAAAGGCGGCTATCCCGCTGGCAGGAAGAGAAAAAGTAAGAGGTGGAAACTCCTCGTGCCAGCTAAATCGGACCCCGCGGAAACTGACCGCCAAATTGCGCACCCCCTTTCTTGACTGACTGGTCAGTATATAATCAATATAAAAAAAAACGCCATGCGATTCAACCCCCGAAAAAAGTAAATAAGCATGTTTTCTCTTTGAGCTTTCTTTTAAAGTTCTTGAGCCTTCTTTCTTACGATCTAAAAAAGCCGGCAGATTGTCAGCCCTTTTCTCTTAACTGGATTTTTAACCGTAGCCTGTACCCCTTCGAAAAGGTCTTGGCCTACGTTCCCAAGAATCTGGGGCAACAAAATTAAGTTCCCCAAAGAAAAGAAACCCACCTGTTTCCCGTAGCCTCTCGGAAAGAAAAAAGGGAAGGTGATTGCCACCTTCCCTTTCCGTCTCTTGTTTAGAAGAGACCCTTGACCGCACCCGTGTTGACGTCGATGTCGATACGGCGGAAAGCCGGGTCGGAAGAAGTACCGGGCATCAGGCTGATGTCGCCAGCCATGGGGCAGAGGAACTTCGCGCCGCTGTAAACCAGGATGTCGCGGATAGGCAGTACCCACCCTTTGGGAACACCTTTCAGGTTGGGATCGTGGGACAGGCTCAGGTGGGTCTTGACCATCATGGTCTGATAGTCGCGGTACTTGGGATCGGACTCGAACCGCTTGGCTTTTTCCTCCGCCACCGGCGACCAGGATACGCCATCGGCACCGTATACTTCTTTCGCGATGAGCTCTACGCGCTGACGCAGCGGCATCTCCAGCGGATACAGGAACTTGAAGTCCACTTTTTCGTTGCAGGCGTCGATAACCGCATCCGCCAGCTCAAGCGCACCTTCGCCACCCTTGAGCCAGTGCTCGGACACAGCGCACCGGACACCCAGCTCTTCCATTCTCCGCTTAACCAGTTTAATTTCCTCTTCGGTATCAGTAAAGAATTTGTTGATGCAGACGACTGGCACGATTCCGGACTTCTTGACCACGTTGACCATGTGAATGAGGTTTTCCAAGCCCTTGTCAACCAGCTCCAGGTTTTCAGAGGTGTACTCGCTGGGAATGGGCCGACCAGGCACAACTTTGGGACCGCCACCGTGCATCTTGAGAGCCCGGATAGTGCACACCACAACGGATACGTTGGGAATGAGACCGCTCAAGCGGCATTTGACGTTCCAGAACTTCTCGAAGCCGATATCAGCAGCAAAACCGCTCTCGGTAACATGGTAATCGAACATCTTGAGACCCATCCGGTCAGCGATGATGGAGCTCTGACCGATAGCAATGTTGGCGAAGGGACCAGCATGCACCAGCACCGGCTGACCTTCAACCGTAGCACACAGGGTGGGATGGATGGTGTTCCGCATCCAAGCGGCCATCGCACCGGCAACTTCCAGGTCCTCGCAGGTAATGGGGTTACCACGACGGTCAAAAGCGACGGTAATTTCACCGATACGCTTCCGCAGGTCAGCCAAGTCAGTAGCCACAGCCAGAATAGCCATCAATTCGGAGCTAACGGAAATGCCAAACCAGGACTGCATCGGGTAGCCGTCTTTCTTCCCGCCGAGACCAATGACGATGTTCCGCAGAGCCTGGGCTGCAAAGTCGATCACCCAGCCCATCTGGACATTTTTCGGGTCAATGTCCAGACGACGGAGACCACGCTGGGCCAGCTCTTCGTCAGTGTAGTTGGCCTCGTGCTGCATGCGGGCAGTAAGAGCAACCATAGCCAGGTTATGAGCGTTGGTAATGTCATTGATGTCGCCCGTCAGACCCAGGGAGAACTCAGTCATGGGAATCAGGAGAGCGTTACCGCCGCCAGCAGCCGTACCTTTAATGTTCATGGTAGGACCGCCAGAAGGCTGCCGGAGAGCTCCACCAACATTTACTCCCCGCTTACCAAGACCTTCGATTAGGCCGATGGAAACGGTGGTTTTACCTTCTCCCAGCGGAGTCGGAGTAATAGCGGTTACCTCGATGAACTTGCCGTTAGGACGGTCCTTCAGCCGCTCCATTACCTTCAGGAAGTTAATCTTGGGAGTTCTCCCGTAGGGGATCATCTCGTCCTTTTCCAGTCCCAGCTTCTCGGCCCACTCTTCATAAGTGGGAAGATATTTCTCCGCTTCCTGGGCTATTTCCCAGTCTTTCATTTTAGTAGGATCGTACGGCATTCGCTAACCTCTCCCTTCGTTTTATTTTTTTATTTTTTCACAGGCCTCTCCTAACCTTCCCCCACCTGCGTCCTCCCCACCTCCCTTCAATTACACGCAGGATCAACACACCTTATGCCCTTTCCTAAAAGCCGGAAGAACCTTTCCTCCTCGTGTTTTGTGACTTAACTTACATTCTAGTATCTAACTTATAGTTATTCGCTGTCCAAGGCAAAACTCCTGCTGGTAAAGAAAAAATATTTGCAAAATTAAAATCGCAAACAATTATCGACAAAAAGGAAATAGTCGTTATTATCAAGTACAAGGGAAGTTATTCTCTTTTTGCTTGGGCTTTGGCTACAAATTTTTCCGTTTCGACAATATAGCGGGTATGTTCTCCCTCGCCAATGAGGTCCTTGCCGTCATAAGCCGTTACTTTAAACTTGAGTTTGCGTCCGTCGACCTCCACCAGTTCCGACCTGGCCACTACTTCCATTCCCACCGGGGTTGCCGCCAAATGCTTCACTTTTACCTTGGTCCCCACCGTCGTCATTCCTTCCGGCAGAAAGGGCTGGACCGATTCAAGAGCCGCTTTTTCCATCAAGGCAATCATCGCCGGCGTTGCCAAAAACGGCACGTTGCCGCTTCCGTGAGTTATGGCTGTATTAGCCTCTGAAACCACCGTCCTGGCTTCCCCCAGGATCCCAGGCTTGAGTTCGCTCATAAACTCGCGCCTCCTTTCACTAATTTAAAGGTTTATTCGTCACAAAGAAACAAAATCCTGCCTGACCACACATAACCACTATTAATTTTCAACCAGTCTGCCGCCGCCGTGCCCTGCAGCCACCCATTTCCAGGGAGCCTTAGTTCCAGTGTATTCTTTCTCCGCCACCACCTGCCAGCGCTCTCCCTGCCAGCGGAGAAGGGTCATTTTTCCATCTCCTTTATCTTCGGGTTTATCCCAGGGCCGGTCGCGGAAAAGCAGCAACCATTCCGGCGGGCCGTCCTTGGACAGCAAAGGCACTAGTCCCCAGAAATACGGCGTCTTCCTCTCGTTCAACGTTGCCACGAGACTCCTGTCAGCCAGAACCCGCCGCCGCTGTTCTAAC
Source organism: Eubacteriales bacterium (assembly GCA_030446285.1). GTDB lineage: Bacteria > Bacillota > JASUSC01 > JASUSC01 > JASUSC01 > JASUSC01. The sequence goes on from JASUSC010000005.1 coordinate 12,061, forward strand.
AACCAGTTTAGATCATAGTTTTCCGGTGGAACCATAACCGGCGTGAAATTTATGTCTAAAAGAGGAAAGCGCTCCCTCACCGCCCGGTGCCACTGTTCCACCCGTTCCGGGCTCATAGCAGAAAAGTGTTCGATGTAGTGGTAAAGGGCTAGTTCTGCTTCCTGCAGAGGGTAAGCCCAAATTCCTCCAGAGAGAGTAAAACCTTTTACATGGGTATAAGCCGGACCGCTCACTATATACCGACCTTTGTTGCGCTCGTCGCTGTAGTCTTTTGCTCCCCCTTTTGCTACAGCGTAATCCATGTCAGCATGCTGTTTCCAGACCCATTCCTGAACACCTGGAGGAACTTTGCCAGTATAACGATACTTCCCTTCAGGGTCAAAAACTTCGATAAAGCCTAAGCTCTTGTTCGTGTACTTAAGGGGCACATCGGGTTTTTCCGGAGCATAGGCATAGAGAATTCCCGTGTCCTTTCCGTTCGGCATTGACCAGTCAGCCTCTTGAGGATAACCGTAACCGGGGTAGTCCTTGTCCAAACGGGGAAACACTTCCTGCTCCTTGGGATCCCGGTAGGGTACGTAAAGCATGGTGTAACCATTGGTGGTAGTATACTGGAAAAAGGTCGGTTTGGAATCTGGCAGGGGCCAGATCGCCAATTTTTCCCCCTCTTTTTTCTCACTTTTTGCCCCGGCACAGCCGGCAGTAATTACGATAAACACCAGCAGGAAAAGTGCGTGTCGCAGTAGTCTTTTCAATACCATCCCTCCTTTAATTTTTTCTTCTCCCTGCCCCGGGGACGGCTGAAATTGCCAATCTTCACCTCGGGCAATTCCCGCTGCAGGAGGTCCACCATGGCTCCCACTCCTATTCCTTTCTCCTGCGCCCGGGGTAGCCGCGAAAACAAATAATCGGGATCTATGTTCAGATTGCGCAGTTGAACCATATTAACCCCCGTCTCCCGGATAAACTCCACCAGCGCTCTTATCTCTTTTGGTCTGTCCGTTAAGCCCGGCATGGTAAGAAGGTTCAGAGAAACGTATACTCCTGCCTTCCGGGCTTCCCGGATACTAGCCTTTACATCCTGGAGGGAATAATTGCGGGGGCAAAAATAAGCCCGAAAAACTTCTTCCCGGGCAGAGATAAAACTCACCCGCATGGTATCCAGTCCGGCATCTACCAAAGCTGCGATTCCAGCGGTATGGCCGCCGTTGGTATTGATGTTAATAGTTCCGGCCGACGTTCTCTTTCTTATCTCTTTTATCGCCGTGGCCAACAAAGGCGCCTGTAAGGCCGGTTCTCCCTCGCAACCCTGGCCGAAACTGATTATGGCCTCTTCCCCTTCGCTCAAGTGCTTCCAACCGACTTCCACTATTTCTTCCCAAGTCGGCAGGAAATCAATTCTGCTCTGGGGCGCGGGACAGCACTCCGCCGGCTGGAAGGAAATACAGCCAAGGCAACCGGCGTTACACACCGGCGAAGAAGGTATCCCCCCCTCCCAGCGGCGATAAAAAATGTTCTGCGCCGTGAAACAATTGTACTCGAGGGCACAACGAGCCAGATGTTTTAACAGCCGGTTACCAGGCATCTCCTGTCGCCGCCGCTCGATCAGCCGGGGTAGTTGGGGAGTCGAATAATAACAAGGGTCCCACCGCTCGGGATCATCGGTCCGCCTGGCCGCCACATAAAACCCGTCCTCCCGCCAAGCTACAGCGGTAAAGCCGAAGAGGGGCAGGGGCTGGGCTTCCCTGCGCGCATAAGCTGGGAGATAAAGACGGGTAAAGCCCTGAGGCAGAAGAGCAGCCACCGCATACACCTTTCCCCAGCCCCGGTACGGGTCCCGGACCACTTCCTGCAGCTTCCCCCGCCGGTCAAAACCGAGGGGTCTTCCCTGCGGCACCAGCACCAGGGTTGCCCCCGGCGGAAGGGGTATTAGCTCCTCTTCGCTGAGGGGGACGATGCTATCCCCCGTCCTTCCCGCCGCCTGCAAAACCGGGTGTTCATATACCTCTCCTTTTTCATTGGCCAGGAGGAGTCGCAACTTCTCACCTCTTCCTTAAAAGCGAACGAACCACGGCTACGGCTTCTTCCGGAGTTTTTACGGGAATAAGCTGGCCGTTTTCATAGTAGGGTTTAAACTCATCTCCCAAAGGAAAGTTAAGCAGCACAACCTTTTTTCCGCTCTTCAATGCCAAGGCTATTTCAGATAAGGTACCGGCACCACCGGGCAAAGCAATAACCACCTGGCTGGCCAAGACGTTAATGCAGTTACGAGCATCGCCCATCCCGGTGGGAATGGGGATGTCGATGTACGCGGAAGCCTCCTCTGGATTCCTTCCCGGCAGGATGCCCACCGTCAGCCCGCCGCCTTCTTTAGCCCCGCGGGCTGCCGCTTCCATCACTCCCACTGGCCGGCCGCCGTTGAGCAGCACCCACCCTTCCCGGGCAATGAGATAGCCGGTGCGGTAAGCCAGCCGGCATACCTCCGGCGTACTCCTTTCGCCTCCGCCCATTACGCCAATTACCCTCATCATTCGCCTATCACCAACACCGCTGCCCCCTGGAGTCTGCCGCTGCGGAGGTCATCCAGAGCCCGGTTGGCTTCTTCCAAAGGGTAGGGACTCACTTCTGTCCGTACCGGCACCCGGGGAGCGATGGCGAGAAACTCTTCCCCGTCACGTCGGGTGAGATTGGCTACCGACCGCACTACCCTCTCTCCCCAGAGAATTTCATAGGGGAAAGAAGGGATATCGCTCATGTGAATTCCGCCACAAACTACCACTCCCCCTTTGACCACCGCCCGCAAAGCCACCGGCACCAGTTCTCCCACCGGCGCAAAAATAATAGCCGCATCCAGAGGTTCCGGAGGCATCTCCGTAGAATCTCCGGCCCATACTGCCCCCATCTGCAGGGCAAACTGGCGCCCCTTTTCATCACCGGGCCGCACAAATGCAAACACCTTTCTTCCCTGCCAGCGAGCCACCTGAGCTATAATGTGGGCCGCCGCACCGAAGCCGTATATCCCCAAATTTTCCGCCTCTCCGACCATCCGGAGGGAACGGTATCCAATCAAACCGGCGCAAAGAAGGGGTGCAGCCATTAAATCAGGATAACCTTCCGGAATGGGAAAACAGAAACGGTAGTCGGCTACGGCAAACTCAGCGTAGCCCCCATCTATCTGGTATCCAGTAAAAAGGGCCCGGTCGCAGAGATTTTCCCTCCCACTTTTGCAATAGCGGCATTGCTGACAAGTCGCTCCTAACCAGGGAATACCCACCCGGTCGCCGGGAGCTATCCCCTGAACTTTTTCTCCCACTTCGCTCACCGTTCCCACAATCTGGTGGCCGGGAACGAGAGGAAGTTTGAGAGCAGGGAGCTCGCCGTCGACAATATGCAGATCGGTCCGGCATACCGCACAGGCCCGCACCCGCACCAGCACCTGTTCCGGACCAGGCTTGGGTACCGGTAATTCCATCAACTGTAAAGGCACACCCGGTTTGGTAAGAACCATAGCCCGCATTTTTCCCACCTCTCCTTTTCACCGCAACCTGCAGGATAACAAATATATTCCCCATTTCCTTATATTTTCCTGCTGTCAGCCGTCGAAAATGTGAACCCCCTCCCTGCCTCAACCTTCAGGCAAGCGGTAGAATGTCTATGAGTGACCCCAGCGTTTCTGTCCCGGACATCCTCCAGCTACCTTTAGCTGGAAGAGTAAAAATAAAAAGGACAACTACTCTGGCAGTAGCTGTCCTGGCCTCTTTCCTCGCAATTTACCTCTTCACCCCGCTTACCGGGCACTGGCACAGCCAGCTCAGTATCGATTTTTACCCTCAGATGTTGCCCTACTTCCGCTAAATTTCTTCTACCGCCGTCCCATAACCACAGGGGTTGTTCCGGTGCCAGTTCCAGGCCGTGGTTACTATGGAATTTAGATCAGACAAACACGGCTTCCAGCCTAACTCCTTTCTGATTCTCTCCCCGCTAGCTACCAGGATAGAAGGATCCTCCTCCCGCCGCGGGCTCACCGTACAATTCACCCGCCGGCCGGTAACCTCTTCTACCGTCCGTACCACCTGACCCACCGTATAGCCACAGCCGGTGCTGACGTTGTAAATCCGGGGCAACCCTTTCTCATATACGAGATATTCCAGAGCCAGGGCGTGCGCCGAAGCCACATCACAAACATGGACATAATCGCGCAAGCAGGTACCGTCAATAGTGGCATGGTTGTCCCCGAAAATGGTAAACCGCTGCCGCTGTCCGAGAACGGTCTGCAAAGCCATGGGAATCAGATGGGTTTCCGGCCGATGGTCCTCACCTATATCACCAGCAGGATGAGCCCCAGCAGCGTTGTAATAGCGGAGGATGACATACCGAATACCGTGCAGGCGGTACAGCCAGTCCAGCATGCGTTCGAACATGAGCATGCTTTCGCCCATCACATCGCCTGGGCAGGAAGGACTGTCCTCCGTCACTAGCTCCTGTTTAAAGTTACCGTAAACCGCCGCCGTAGACGAAAAGACAATGTGTTTCACCCGGTATTTAATCATGGATCTGGCCAGGCGCATCCCTTTGACCAAGTTGTTTTCGAAATACTTCATGGGATTGGTAAGAGATTCACAAGGCACACTGTTGCCGGCCAGGTGAATGACCCCTTCAATTGAAAACTGGCGGAAAATGCTGTCCACCAATTCCTCGTCCCCAACATCCCCCCAGATAAACTCTGCTCCCTCCTGGACGGCCTGCCGATGACCCGTACTCAGGTTGTCGAGGACCACCACTTCATGCCCTTTTTCTACCAGATGCCTGACCACATGCGATCCCACATAGCCGGCTCCGCCAGTAACCAGAATTGCCAAGGGTGACACCTCTCCCCGCAATTAAGATAATAGCAGTACTCAAAGAGATATTTTATTCAAAGAAACGACCTTCGCCAAGGTTTTTTTGCTTTTTTCGTCAGAAAAAATTAAAAGTCAGACAACTCTTCGCCGAAAGGAAAACCCGGCAAAGCCGGGTACTTTTACTCCTCTTCTTTAATGGCCGCCGTAGGACAGCCTTCCACCGCTTCATGCGCCTCTGCTTCAAGCCCGCTGGGAACCGGATTTACTTTGGCCACCGCCTTATCATCGGGTCCCCATTCGAAAACCTCTGGACAGGTGTTAATGCAAGCTCCGCAGCTGATGCAGAGATCGTTGATAACTTCCACTCGCATTCTCTTACCTCCTCCGGTTTTTACTCTTAGTATGACCTCTGTTTTTCTCTTTTATATCGGAGGAGACCCCTTTCCGGGGGCAAAGATCCGCCAGGCGGCAACTCTCACACAGAGGTTTGCGTGCCCGGCAAACCTGCCGGCCGTGATAAATTAGCCGGTGATGAGTAACGCCCCACAACTCTGGCGGAACAGCCTTTTCCAGTTCTTTTTCTACCGCTTCCGGTGTGGTGCCGGAAGCCAGGCCCAGCCGGCGGCTGACCCGGAACACATGGGTATCCACCGGAAAAGCCGGGAGCTGGAAAGCGTTGCTTAAAACCACCCCCGCCGTTTTCCGGCCTACTCCGGGAAGACGGAGCAACTCTTCCCAAGAAGCCGGTACCTCTCCGCCATATTCCTCTACTATTTTCCGGGCCAGTTCCACCAGATATTTCCCTTTGGCTTTGTTCAAGCCAACCTTTTTGATGGCAGCAGCCATTTCCTCCGGAGAAAGGGCCGCCATTTCTGCCGGTCCGGGATATTTCGCAAACAGATCTCGGGTTACTTCGTTGACCTGCTTATCAGTGCTGCGAGCAGAGAGAACAACTGCCACCAGCAACTGAAAGGGGGTAGAAAAATTGAGGGCAGTTTTCGCTTCCGGGTAAAGCTCCTCCAACCGGTCCAGAACAGCCTTAACTCGTTCTTCCTCTCTCAGCATCGTCCCTTTTCCTCCGATACTTTTCACTCAACGCCGTCGCTTCTCTGTTTATTTCTTCGCGGAGAAAAGCCGGCTCCAGTACTTCGGCTTCACTGCCAAAACTCAAAATCCACCTTTTTATTTCCTGGGTGCCGCTCACCGTGTACTCCATGCATACCCCATCTTCCTCTCGGGCAATCAGCCTCTGACTGGAGTGGTACCGGTTTTCCTCAACAAACCTAGCCGCTATGCCGGTAAATTTAACCCGAACGGTAACCTCTTCTCCCCTCGTTACCTGCCAGCTGCCTTTCATGTACTCTTCCAGAGAAAATTCCGGTGGTAACTGGAAAATTTCGCCAGTCAGCTCAACTTTTTTAATCCGGTTAACCCGGAAAATTCGCACATCATTGCGCAGATGGCACCTGCCTACCACATACCACACCCGGTCCCGCATCATCACAGCATAGGGATCTATTTTTCTCTTGGTCACTCTGTCGTTGCTAAGAGAGTAATAAACAATGCTAATCGTGCGGTTTTCATTAACCGCCCGAACCACTTCGTCAAAAATTGTCGAGTACCGGCTGTAATCAACAGGAGTACCCCAGCCTACGTCAAAACGCCGGTTAACCAGCTCCATAATTTTTTTCCCTTTTTCCGGAAAAGTGGAAAGCAGCTTTTCCCGCGCTCCCTGCAAAGTCCGCTCAAAGGGGGTTCCTTTCTGAACCGCCAGAGTAGAAGTACTCAACAACAGGCTCAGAGCTTCCATAGGGGTAAAATTCAGGGTAATAGAAGCAAGAGAAAAGTTACTTCCCTCTACCATCAGGTAGCAGTCCCTTTGCCGGTCATAATAGTAGGGAAAATGAAAAGCCTCTTCCAGCGTGCGGAGATCGCGAAAAATCGTTCGTTTATTTACGCCGAATTCCCGGGCCAAATCACTGGCTTTAACGGGTTTTCCACTCTCCATATATAACATTATCTTGAGCAACCGCTGCAATTTTGGTATTTTTCCCTCCCCGGCCAATCCACACTCCCCCCTTTTAGTTTTCAAAATATTTCTTTCGACATTTTTTGCCATAATCCTTTTCTCCTGCCCGGCCATAAAAAACCCTCCCGTCTCTTTTTCAAAAGGACAGGAGGGTTCATCTTTAACCACTGTCAGGGGAGGAAGTTCCCGGCGGCTGCTGGGAAGCTGGCGTCGAAGTTCCAGAGTTCTGCCCGTTATTTTTCTCGCTTTTCTCCTCTTCCTCTTTCCCCGTCGGCGGAGAAGAAGGAGAGGGAGAAGGGGAAGGCGTGTTTTGAGCCGGTGGAGGGCTGTTGCTGTTCTCGTTGTCTTTATTATTGCCGGAAGTATTACCGGTTTCGGGTTGAACCTGGACAGGAGTTGTCGTCTGCCCCTGAGGAGTGTCGTTCTGCTTCTCTTCCTTCTTTTCTTTTTTCTTCACTCCTCCTTCCCACCATTTTATCCCCAGTCCTTTGTAGCTGGGTACCGGAAACTCCTGCCGGGGCACACCGGCCAGAGCACGACTCATCACCGCCTGCCACACCATCGCCGGGTACTGGCCCCCGTAGGTGTACAAATAGTGGCCAGCATCGGTGTGGTCGTACCCCATCCAAACCGCCGCCACCAGCTGGGGAGTATAGCCGACAAACCAGGCGTCCTTGTTACCCCTGAGATACCTGAATTCCGGCAGATCGGGAAGCTCGGTGGTTCCCGTTTTTCCCGCCACCGGCTGGTTGGGCAGACGGGCTCTGGTGCCGGTACCGTACTGAACCACTCCCCGCAGGAGATCCGTCATTATCGCCGCCGTCTGGGCACTTACCACCTGCCTGCGCGCCGGGTGCGCTTCCCCAATTACCTTCCCCTCGGCACTCTCGATCTTCAAAATAGTATGGGGCTCTACCCATACCCCTTTGTTGGCAAAAACGCCGTAAGCAGCGGCCATTTGTAAGGGAGTAACTCCTCTAGTAAGACCGCCTAAAGCCAAACTCAATCCCTTGTCTTGAGGAACCAGTTTAAAGCCAAAATTCTGAGCAGAGCGGTAGCCGGTATCCACCCCAATCCGGGCCAGCAATTTGACCGCATAAGTGTTTACCGAGTAGGCGATAGCCTGGCGCATGGTAATGGGGCCGCGGTAACGTCCGTCGGCATTTTTCGGCCGGTAGCCATTGATATTCACCGGTTCGTCGCGGAGAACAGTTTCCGGCGAGATTTTCATCTCTAAAGCCGGTGCGTAAACGGCTATAGGCTTAAAAGCAGAACCCGGAGAGCGGTACAAATCCACCGCCCGGTTTAATCCTCGTAATGTCTGCTGGTGACGCCCACCGATAAGGCCGCGAATTTCACCGCTGCCCGGCTCGATAACTACCATGGCACTCTGAACGATCTGGTCCGGTTTTCCCGGCGGGAAATAGTTATCATTGCTGTAAACGATCTCAATACTGTTCTGCACCTTGGGATCCAGCGCGGTGTATATGCGGAAGCCGCCGCGGAACACTTGGCCGGGTTCAATACCGTATTTTTCGCTAGCTTCCTCAATGACCACATCAATGTAATCGGGGTAACGGTAAACAGTTTCCTGGCGGGGTTCCCGAAAATGAAGGGGCTGTTTGCGGGCTACTTCAGCTTCCGCCGGAGTGATAAACCCTGCATCTACCATCCGGGCCAACACCGTTTCCTGCCGCTCTTTCGCCGCCTTCCAGTCAACAAAAGGCGAAAAGCGGGTCGGATTTTTAGGAATCCCAGCCAAAAAGGCGCTTTCCGCCAAGTTCAACTGGGCTGCATCCTTGCCGAAATAAAACTGGGCAGCTGCTTGCACTCCGTAAGTTCCGTGGCCAAAGTAAATACGATTCAGGTACATCTCCAAAATCTCATCTTTGCTGTACTCCCGTTCCAGTTTGAGAGCCAAAACAGCCTCCGTGGCTTTCCTCTTCCAGCTTTTTTCAGGAGTGAGGAAAGAATTTTTCACCAGCTGCTGAGTAATGGTAGAGCCGCCCTCTACTACCGTTCCGCTACGAAAATTTTTCCAGAGAGCCCTGACGATTGCCTTTAAGTCAACCCCCGGATGTTCGTAGAAACGCACGTCTTCGGTCGCGATAACCGCCTGTCGTAAATAGGGGGAAATGCGACTTAAGGGTACAGGAACCCGGTTTTGTTCCCCGTAAAGGCGGGCAATCACGTTGCCATACCGGTCGTAGACAAAAGTAGTTTTATCGGTATCCAGCTTTTCCGGGGAAATGGCCGGGATACTGCGTCCAAAGGCAACTACCACCGAAAAGAAGATCAGGACAAAGACCAACAGAAGAAGAACCAACCAAAACTTTTTATTCTTCCGGACCTTGCTCATCTTCTCACCCCGTTTAACCCTTCCGTTTTATATCGTAAATCATACTGGTAGAAAAGACAATTTATAACAAAAAGCTGTCGAAAGCCAAAAAAAAATCCGCGACAAAGTTTGCGCGGATTAGTTTTTCTTTTTCATTTTTCGTCCAACATTGACCTGTCTAACAAGGTTTTTTGCTCCAGGTACTGCTTCAGCCGCTCCCATCGCTCGGCCTGGCGGCGTCGCGGCAGAGTTTCAATAAGTTTTTCCACCGCCGTGAGCGGCAGCAGGTACTGGTATTTTCTGGTACTTCCTTCTCTCCGTACCGGGATTTTTTTCTCTCTGATGTGACGGCAAACCATGGTACGAGTTACATTGAGAATATTCGCCACCTGACCGGTGGTGAAATAAACTTCTTCTCTCTCCGGTGAAAAAGGGCCTCCCCTTCCTCTCTTCCGTCTCACTCCCGTCGGCATGGGATCCCCACCCTGCGCAGGTTTGCTAAAATTATAGCCCGCGCCCGGGCGTGAAAGCCACGCTTCTCCCGCTAACGGTCGATTTTTCCGGTTAAAAGCCCGCAACCGGGGATGGTAGCAATTTCCGCTTCCGGCCGCTCTCCATAAGTTTCCATTGGGGGAGAAAAAACGCACTTTTACCCGGCAGAAAGGAATAGTTACTTTCCCCAAAGAAACTTCTATCTTACCGCCAAGCGCCGGCTCAAACCTTTTTCATCTTCGTCTCCTACAAAAATCCTGGGCCACAGAAAAGGGTTGTGATCGCGGCGCACTTTTCCGGGTGGCGTCATCAAAACCGCGCCTTTAAAGCCTGCTTCTTGCACCTGGGCAACCACCTGTCGGTTATGGTAACCGGTCGGATAGGCAAAAAAGTCCACTTTAATTCCCAGTCTGGTTTCCAGTTCCCTTTTACTCGTCAGAAGCTCCTTTTTAACTTCTTCAGAAGAAATCGCCGTGAGATCGGGGTGAGTCACAGTATGCGCCCCAATTTCTATCCCGTAATCCCGCAACTCCTCCAGTTGTTTCCAGGTAAGAAAATTAGGGTTTTGATCAACCGCTCCTGTTAAAACAAACAGGGTAGCCCGCATATCGTACTTTTTCAGCAAGGGATAAACAATGGTGTAAAAATCCACATAACCGTCATCAAAAGTCAAAACCACCGGTTTTTCCGGCAGCGGTTCACCACGCGTCACGTAGGCATACAGATCGGTAAGCGTAATGGTCTCATAACCTTGCTGTTTGAGGTAAAGGAGGTGTTTTTCAAAGTTTTCCGGACTTACTACCGCTTGGGGGTTGAAATCTTTATTGCCGGGAGGAAGCCTGTCCACCTTGTGGTACATCAGAACTGGAACCGCTAAATCACCAGCAGTGTAGGACCATCCCTTTCGCTTTTCTTCCCAGTGTTTCTGCCACTTCTGGGCAGGGGAAAGATTTTTATCTTCCTCTCCTTCCACCTTTGCTTCTTTCTTTTCCCGTTGACTGGCTGGGGGAGAATTGCCCGTCCTGCCTGCTTCAATACAACCGGAAAAAATCAGCAGCAGTAAAAGTAAAACTGCCAGCCACCTCTTCATGTCCTACCTTCCTTTCTCATTTTTGCTGTAAAAAACTTACGCTGAAAGAAAAGCACGGGAGGCCCTCCCTGCCTACAGGTTATTTCTTCTTCTTGCGCAAGTTCTTAATTAATTCTTCCAGCTGGTTGAGCTTCTCTTCATCTTCTCTACTCAAACGGTCAACCAAATGAGATAGGGCCGGTTCTGCAAACTCTTCCATCAAACTGTCGATTATCTCCCCGGCCACGAGCCGGGTAAACTCCTCCCGGCTTAGAGCAGGGGAATAGACATAGGCCATCCCCTTCTGCTCTTTGTTGAGAAGTTTTTTGGTCGCCAGCCGGGACATCACGGTCATCACAGTGGTGTAGGCAATCTCTCTTTTCAGGCGCAAATGTTCATAAACATCTCGTACCGTCGCCTGTTCTTTTCCCCACATGTATTCCATTATCTCGGCTTCTAAATCTCCCAATACTTTTTTCAGCCCCATTTTGTGGGGCTTAAAATCCCCAATGAACCTGCGTCGGAAAAACATCCCCGTCCCCCCTTTTGCCCCCATTATATCACTCTGTCATACTATGGTCAATAGTATTATGCCCCCTGGAAAAAGAAGAAAATAAAAAAGCAGGACCTTTAACCCTGCAGTCACTCCAGCTTGAAATGGCGGATAGTTTCCCGCAAAACATCGGCCATCTTAGCCAGAACATTGGCAGAAGACGCCATCTCGTGAATAGAAGCCGACTGCTCCTCGGCCGCCGCTGCCACTTCCTGGGCACTGGCAGCCGTCTCCTCCGAAATGCTGGCAATGTCCTGCATGGTGCGCACCAGGGTATCTGCACCCGCAGCCATTTCTTCCGTTGCCGCCGAGACTTCTTCTGCTCTCACAGTGACGTTATGGAATTGTTCTACGATCCTGCGGAAGTTTTCCCCAACTTCGTTAACTGCTTCCGTGCCGTGCATCACTGCCTCCGTGCTTCTGTTCATCGCCTTTACCGCACTGGCCGTCTCTTCCTGGATAAGCTTGATAAGGTCGGCAATGCGGTTGGCCGAATTGCCCGATTGCTCCGCCAACTTGCGCACCTCTTCGGCCACCACCGCAAAACCACGGCCGTATTCGCCTGCTCGAGCTGCCTCGATAGCGGCGTTGAGAGCCAAGAGATTGGTCTGCTTGGCAATAGTTGTAATAATTTCCACTATGGAGCCAATTTCAGTGGACCTCGCCCCTAAACTCCGGATTATCTCGGCGCATTCATTTACCGCCGTATTAATTTCCTGCATCTGCTGGATGGCTTTTTCCACCAGCCCCAGGCCGGACGAAGCGGCGTTGTTGGCCTCGTTGGCCGCCTCCAGCACCACCCGGGCGTTCTCGGCTATTCGGACGATACCGTTGTGCATCTCGTCCACCGTTCTTACGGTCACATCCACTTCCTGGACCTGCCGTTCCGTCCCTCTAGCCACCTGCTGAATAGTGGAGGCAATCTGCTCCGTAGCCCGGGAAGACTCCTCCGACCCGGCACTGAGCTGCTGGGCCGAACCGGCCACCTGTTCGGCTACCCTGGCTACCTCCTGGGACATTCGCTTGAGGCTGCTGATCATGAAATTAAACTTTTCCGCTAAGAAGCCGAACTCATCATCCCGCTCCAGTTGCAGAGCCACAGTCAAGTCCCCCGCCTCAGCCCGGGACATGGCTTCGACAAAATCTTTTACCGGCCGGGCCACCTGACGAGCTAAGAAGAAGAACACCAATCCGGCCAAAACTACGGCCACATAGGCCCCGATCATCATCCTGACCTGAAAATCTCTTACCACGGATAGATGCTCTGCCTCATTGAGAAACATGACCAGAACCCCAATGGTCTGCCCCCGGGAGTTTTTCAAAGTCCAGGCGTAGTAATGGTAAAGGAATTCACCTTCTTTGTCTTGAAAATTGCCAAAACCCTTGCCTTCACTGAGTATTTTGACAAACTCCTCATGGGGAAGCTGAGGGCGGTCTACATCCTCCCACGCCGGCATCTCTAATTCTTTGCCATCAGGGAGTAAGACGCTAAAGGTAAGATCGCTCAACTGACAAATCTGTTTGAAGAAGCGGGCCTGAGTGGAAATATCCACTCCCCCTTTGTAGATTTTTCCGTCTTTGAGCTCCCAGGGCCCGGGAAATCTCTCATCCAGCAGACTGTAAGCCAACTCTGCCCCTTTCATTATCTTCTGGCGGACCAGATTATCCATATGCCCTTTTAACGCGCCTACGGCATAAATTCCGAGGCCGGTGGAAATGAGCAACACCATCGCCACAAAAAGCACTACCAGCTTTACCACAAAAGAAAGCCGGATAGACATCTTCATCCCAACCCCTCAAGCGTATAATCTCTTCTAAAAAAGTTTCGACAATTTTATAGCAAATCCTGCAAAAAAACTAATTTTTCTCCCGGTAGTAGCGGGGAACCCTCTCCCCGAGCATGCACACTATTTCATAGTTAATCGTCCCAATTTTGGCCGCCAACTCTTCAACCGGTAGAGTTCCCCCGGCAGCCCGGCCGAAAATCAGTACTTCTTCCCCTTGCTTCACCTCAGCCACGTCGGTCACATCTATCATACACTGGTCCATGCAGATCCGCCCTATTACCGGCACCCTTTTCCCCTTAACTAAAACTTCCCCTTTGCCAGAGAGAAGGCGGGTATAGCCGTCGGCATAGCCGATGGGAAGGGTGGCCACCACCGTGGGCCGCGGCGCCCGCCAAGTACAGCCGTAACTGACAGAGGTCCCGGCGGGAACCCTTTTTACTTGAATGATGCGCGACTTGACAGTCATGGCCGGCACCAACTCCACCTTTTCTTTTTTCACTTCGAGAGAAGGATAAAGGCCATAGAGGGCAATTCCCGGTCGGACCATATCCAGATGAGTCTCCGGCAGATCAATTAAAGCAGCACTGTTGGCTGCGTGGCGAATGGAAAAAACAATCCCCTCTTGGTTCAGCCGGTTTATCAGTTCAAGAAAGATTTTCAGTTGCCGGTAGGTAAAAGTTTTATCACTAGCATCAGCCATAGCAAAATGGGTAAAAATCCCCTCCAAGTGAAGGTGGGGCAACGTCGCTATTTTCTTTATTTCGGCCACCGCTTCTTCGCCGGGTAGGAAACCAATTCTCCCCATCCCTGTGTCAATTTTTACGTGGATTTTTGCTTTCTTACCAAGCCTGCGGGCGGCATCAGAGAGAGCCCGGGCCACTTCCCACTGAAAGACGGTCTGACTGAGGTCGTATTTTACCACTTCTTCAGCCTGTTCAGGAGGCGTATAGCCCAAAATTAAAATGGGAGCGTCAATCCCCGCCCGTCGCAGTTGCAAAGCCTCGCCGAGAACAGCTACCCCCAGAAAATCGGCCCCTGCCGTTAAAACTTTCCGGCTTACCGGGACCGCTCCATGTCCGTAAGCGTTGGCTTTTACTACCGCACAAATTTTCGCTTCCGGCTTCGCAATCCGGCGCAGTTCCCGCAGGTTGTGAGCTATGGCATCCAGATCTATCTCCGCCCAGGTGGGTCTGTCCAGCAAAAAATTTCTCCTCCTTTTTCCCTTTTTCTCTCAGCACAAAAATAAAATACCCCTGAAAAAGGGCCTAAAGATCACGTTCTTACTTCACAAACAGCACCCTCTATCCAAGCCTATGCTGTGCTTTTTAGTCTCAACACTAAAGGCCTTCGCCAAAAAGTGTACCTGTCAAACTATTTTAATACCCTGCTCCTTTTAAAAGCAAGGTTTTCTCCCTTTGCCACTCTATTCCATTAACAAACAGCTTCCGCCGGCATTTTCCACGAGGTCTTCTGATGATTTTTGAAGAGGAGCTATTCCCCTAGCCCTTTTTCCCCGGCGTACCACTCCCGCATAGCCGTCTACGGTAATTATTTCTCCGGCAGTAACGCAGGAGGTGGCTCTTCCCGTTCCCATTACCGCCGGAATGCCGTATTCCCGAGCAACAATAGCCGCATGGGAAGCCGCACCGCCGGTATCTCCTACTACGCCTGCCGCTACAGTAAAGAGAGGGATCCAGGTCGGATTGGTGTAAGCGGCAACGAGAATATCCCTTGGTTGCAAGTGGCCAAAATCCTCCGCTCGAGTAATTAGCCGGGCCGGTAGCAATCCCCTGGTTGCTACTCCCTTCACTACATCTCCTTCCTCTTCCTGGGTTAACCAGCGGTTGCGCCAGCGTACCGTTCTCTTTTGCAGCTCTTCCCGGCGCCGTTTAATTTCCTTTCGCACTTCCTGGGCATCGAGTTTTTTGTGTTTCTCAGAATAAGCATTATGCTTTTGGAGTTCTTCATCCGCCAAGGTAGTTATGGGCCGGGTCTGCAGATAATACAGCTCCCCTTTGAAATAGGCCTACTCTACATCCTGGTAATCTTGGTAGTATTGCTCTCTTTTTAAGGGCCAACTCCCGGACAACTTCCTCGGGAAGCATCTGTCCGTATTTCTCGCCACTTATTGGTTTGCTCTTAATTCCGACCCCACCTTTGGCCAACTACGTACCTGTCGCCCCTCACCTGGCCGGAAACCAGGGTTTCTCCAAGTCCTTGGACAGCTTCAATGAGAATTTCCTGCCGTGAGTTACTCACCGGCTTAACGGTAAACATTACCCAGCTCCTTCCGCCGGCAGCATCTCCTGGACAATTACCGCCATGTAAACCCGGTTGTGGCCGAATCCCTGTCTTTGCCGGTAGCGAATAGCCCGGGCCATCCACAAAGAGGCCCAGCAGTGGCGCACCGCTGTAACCACTTCCTCCGTCCCGGCAGCGTTGAGAAAAGATTCCTGCCGGCCGGCAAAAGATGCATCGGGGAAATCCTCGGCCGTAGCCGATAAACGTACACCTACTTTGAAATCCAGCGCACCACCGGAAAGTTGACGATAAGCGGAAAGAAGAGCTTCTTCTACCCGGGAGGTATGGGATAACGGAAAAACAGCTCGGCAGTACGGCTGCTTATCGTTTCTAGAGCCACCAAATCATCGCCTTTGGCTTCTCACAACAGGACGGCAATTTCTTCTTCAATTCCTCAGTGTTTAAAGGTTTCCCGGTAGGCATGTGCGGTAACACAAAATCTCGGCGGGATCCTAAGGTATCTGGCCATTTTTGCCAGATTAGCCATTTTGCCGCCTCCTAGGGCTAAGTTCTTGCGTCGATCAATTTCGTTACCAAAGAATCAACTTCGACTCCATGCGGCAACGCCTCCAAATTTCCCTTTACCCTTTAACATATATACCCTTGTCTTATTCGCCATCGGCAAGGTAAAATCCTGCCCTCCTTGCAAACAGTTATCCCAGAAAAAACCACCCCTCCCCGGTGGCCTTTTAAATTGAACTTCTCCTTTTTAGCTGCCAGCGCCCGCGCTATGTCGTGCCTACTGATAATCCCCACCAGCTTACCATGGTTTACCACCGGTACCCCGCTAATTCTGTTTCCGGCAAGAATCTTAATTACCTTTTCTCCAGTATTATCGGGCTTTACCGCTATCACGCCTTACCTCATTATGTCGCGAGCAATCATTATCTTTATCCTCCTGTCCCTGACCGGGTTAATCGTGTTCAATTAAAGGGGGCTTTCTCCGACAACTCTAAGCCACCTTCGGGCCGTTACTTGCCGCTTTTAGCGTACCGGTAGCAGATTCGGAGCATCTCACCTGCCGAGAGTAGCTCCCTCTGGAGGAGAGCGGTTCGGCAGCACGGCCGCCCGTATCTTCTTCGAGGAACTTTCACCTAATATGTTCGAAGTCCCGTTGGGTTGGTATCCTAGATGCAGCCGTACTTTTCGCAAACAACCTTATTTTCTCCTCCACCTACTCGCACTGGCACAGGCACATAGGTAGGATTCAAGTCCTGGTTAAGTACCCTACTCCTTAACACAATCCTCTTTCTCACCTCCGAGAAAGGGCTCATATTGTCCCCAGTGAGAGGGAAGAAGGCACGTTTGGAGCAGATAGCTTATGCCGCTTGCTCGGCCCCAACTGAAAAGCCGGTTTTCTGTCAAGTGCATTACACCGCCGACCTCAAACCCATCTCAGAACTCCTCTCTCTCGGAAAGAAGCTCCCGCAGAAACCCGAATCATGAAGAACAGGATAGGGTTAGTAGCTGCACACGCTTGCCCCAGCATCTTCAGAGTGGTAGTAACTCTTTTACGCGCCGGGTGCTTCAGTCGCTAGGGATATCAACTGGTCGAGGTTGCAGTGCGCCGCTACTACTCCCTTGGCCAAGGAGATCGCCTTTTCGTCATCCGGCCTGATAAGGCGGCTCACATCGGCCAGCTGATTGATCACGGTGTACGTATCATGGTGTACCAAGAGAACGGGCACCCCTTTCTCCGCCGCCCGCACTATCACCTTCATGTCAGGGTAAATGCCGCCGGTGAGGATGAGCACCGCTACGTCCGTTTCCAGCGCCACCAACGCAATCTCCGTCCGGTCCCCCCCGGTAATCACCGCTTTATTGGCCGAGCGCCGGAAGTAAGCTAGAGCACTTTCCAAGGTCATGGCACCTACCAACACATCCTCCACCACGTTACCCAATTTATCCTCCCCAGTTAGGATCTCTCCACCCAAGGCTTCGTAAAACTCGGCTACAGTGGGAGCGCTCAACTCCGTCCGGTGGGGGATAATTCCCAATGTTTCTATGCCCTGTTGGCGTAAAAGCTCACGGTAGAGGCCATGCGCTTTCGCCAGAAGCACCCGGGGAACGTTGTTGAAGATCACTCCAGCCAATTTAACCCCCATTTCCCGGGCACAACGCCCCACAAAAAACGCCTCATCCAAGCTGCGGTCGTTCGCCACGCGCAGCACATAAACCAGGGTAGCGTTCCAGTCCCGCGCCAGGGAAAGGGCATCAAGTCCGAAAGCTGCCATGGCCCAGGAACATGCCGCCCCATCTATAAGCAAAGCCTCTGCTCCGGTTCGCACTTTGTCATAGGCCTCTTCCACCAAACGGCGGCATAACTTGTAGTCGTGGTAGGTAGAAAGGTAGTAGTCCCCCAGCGTAAGGGGAACCAGTTCCTCGGGAGAAAAGGGCAGAGCTAGAACTGTTTGCATTAAAGCAGCATCTTGGTCTCCTGTTCCTGTAGCCCTCGAAGGATTACCAATAGGCTTAAAATAGCGCACCGCTATGCCTCTGTCGCGTAGATGCAAGGCTAGGCCTAAGGCCACTGCTGTCTTGCCACTGCCGGCTGCTCCCGCAAAATAAAGAGTTGCCATCAAGACCACCTCACCCGATGGTTATTTTGATGTCTACCGATACCGCACCTTCAGGATAGGCAAAGACGGGATTAATGTCGAGTTCCACAATCTCGGGGAAGTCGGTGACCAAGCGGGCCACCCTCCCCACCACTTCCACCACAGCTCCCAGGTCACAGGGTTTCTCTCCGCGGAACCCCCGCAAAAAGCTGTAAGCTTTAGTCTCCCGGATCATGGCCTCTATCTCCTGCGGCCCCAGCCCCCAGGTGAGGCGGAAGGCCACATCTTTAAGGAGATTAACATAAACCCCTCCCAACCCGAAAGCAATAAGCGGACCGAACTGCAAATCGCGCGTCATCCCCACAATGAGTTCTACCCCCTTGGGGTACACCTTTTGTACCTCCACCCCGTAGATGGTAGCACGGGGAAAGTGGCGCGCCGCGCTATCCACGATTTCCCAGAAAGCCTGCCGGACCTCATCGGGACTCTGCAATCCCATGCGCACTCCGCCTATGTCGGTCTTATGCAGGATGTCGGGAGAGGCTACCTTCAACACCACAGGGTAGCCGTACTCCCCTGCAATGTTTACTGCCTCCGCCACCTGCCGGGCAAGCCGTATAGGAACCACCGGTATACCATAGGCGGAGGCAACTGCTGCTGCCTCACTCGAAAGGAGGGTGCGCCGCCGCTCCTCCCGTACCCGCTTTATGATCCGCCGAACTACGTCGGGACGCACATCGAAATAAGAAGGTACCTCCTCCCTGGGGGGACGCCCCTTAATGCTCCCGTAGCGCACGAGACCCGCTAGGACTTCTACCGCTACCTCCGGGAAGGTGAAGCAGGGAATACCAGCCTGGCTGAGGATCTCTACTCCTCCCGCCATGCTCTCCCCACCCATGAAGACCCCCACCATAGGCTTCTGGGGAAAACAGGCGTGCAATTCTGCCATCACCTGAGCCGTCCCTTTGGGATCCGTGACCGCCGTAGGGCAACAAAGGACCAGCACGCCGTCCACGTTCTCATCGGCCAGCACTTTCTCTATAGCCACCCGGAAGCGTTCAGGCTGGGCGTCCCCCAGCACGTCCACTGGGTTGAAGATACTAGCCTCACGGGGAAGCTTGTTTCGCAGTTCTTCCGCAGTTTCACGGCCGAGACGAGCCATCTCCAGCCCTTGCCGTGCTACGCTGTCTGCCGTGATTATCCCCGGGCCGCCAGCGTTGGTAACCACCGCCACCCTTTTACCCCGAGGGATGGGCTGCCGGGTAAAGACCATCGCCAACTCGAAAAGCTCCCGCATGCTTTGCACCCGGATGACTCCCGCCTGCCGGAAAGCAGCATCATAGGCGATATTGGAACCCGCCAGAGCACCAGTGTGAGAAGAAGCCGCCTTGGCCCCCGCCTCACTTACTCCCGCTTTCAAAACCACTACCGGCTTTTCCCGGGTAACTTTTTCCGCCACCGTCAGGAAACGCTGCCCTTCCTTTATGTCCTCCAGGTAACAGAGGATCACCTTCGTATGGGGGTCATTAGCCACTGCCTCTATGAGGTCGGTCTCGTCGAGATCAGCTTTGTTTCCCATGCTCACGAATTGCGAAAACCCGATCTTTTCCCTAATGCTCCAGTCTAAAATAGCCACCAGCATGGCCCCGCTCTGGGAAATGAAGGCTATTTCACCTTGGTGCGGGAAGCCAGCGGCAAAGGAAGCATTGAGCGGCGTGTGGGTGTCCATGACCCCCACACAGTTGGGTCCCAAAAGGCGCATGCCATATTGCCGGCATATCGCCACCAGCTCTTTTTCCCTTTCCAGCCCCTCTTTGCCTGTCTCTTTGAAGCCAGCAGAAATCACCACGAGAGCCTTGACCCCAGCTTCACCACAGTCCCGGGCCACATCTAGCACAAAGGAAGCAGGTACTGCTACCACCGCCAGGTCCACCGCTCCTTTACCTACGGTCGAAACCGCCGGAAAGGCCTTCAGCCCTTCGATCTCCTCGGCGCGGGGATTTATCGGGTAAAGTTCGCCTCGGTAACCCGAAACCATTATATTGCGGAGAATGATGTTCCCTATCTTGGATCGGTCCTGAGAAGCACCTATCACCGCCACGCTCTGTGGCCGAAAAAGGGCTTCTAACATGCTTTAAATTTCTCCCTCCCTCTAGCTTATCCGAAACTGCCGCTAAGTTTTTAATCCTTTTGTTTTTCCAGAATTTTTCTAGGTTAGTTTAGTAAATATTAGTAATAACTTCCTTTGCTACTCCTCTTTTCCTGCTCCTAGGAACTCTCTTCTTCCATAGCTTGGAAGAAAACAGAAAAGATTATCCCCCCTTCCAAGCATTTACCTAGCAAAAAGCCATCCCCTCCCCGGTGGTTTTTTAAAAATCATCAACCTTCTCCTTTTTAGCCGCCAGCGCCCGCACTATGTCGTGCCGGCTGATAATCCCCACCAGTTTACCGTGGCTTACCACCGGCACCCGGTTAATCTTTTTCTTCAGCATCAGGGAAGCCACTTCTTCTACCGGGGTATCCTCCTCTACCGTAATCACGTCTTCGGTCATCAACTCTCGTACCTTTACCGCCACCATTTTCCGCAAATCTTCATCCAGTTGCCGGGGATCTTCCAAAAAAATCAAACTGCCGAGAACGTTGATGAAAGAAGGAACCCGCAGTTTGGCATCCCGGACCAGGAGGTCGGCTTCGCTGACAATGCCAATAACTCCTCCGTGGTCATTGACCACCGGCACCCCACTGATTTTATTCTCTGCCAGAATCTTAATCACTTCCTCTACCGTGGTATCGGGCTTTACCGTAATTACCTCTTTGGTCATGATGTCCCGTGCGAGCATCTTCTTAGCCTCCTGTTCCTTGCTGGGTTAATTTTGCTTCGTTATCCGGCAAAAAGCCGCCGGCAGAAAATCCAAAAGATCGGTAGCCGCCAGCGAATATTCGCCTTTTTCCGCTGCAGCAAGGTCTCCTGCCAAACCATGGAGATATACCCCGGCCACAGCCGCTTCTTCTGCCTTAAGCCCCTGCGCCATCAGGCCAGCTATGATTCCAGTCAGCACGTCACCGGTTCCGCCACTGCCCATACCGGAATTGCCGGTAGGATTTATGTACACCTTCCCCTCTGGAGTGGCAATTACGGTGCGGGCGCCTTTGAGAACCGTTACCGCGCCGAAACGGCGGGCTGCCCGCAAGGCCGTACCCAGCCGGTCAGCGTTAACAGCATCAATTTCCATCCCCAGCAACCGCGCCATTTCGCCGGGATGGGGAGTTATCACAGCCTCACCGCGGTAATTTTCCAAAAGGGAAGGCTGGCGGGCAACGTTATTTATCCCGTCGGCATCGAGAACCAGCGGTTTCTCACTTTCCTCAAGCAACCCGCGCAAAAAAGCAAGAACATCTTCTCCCTGACCCAGACCGGGCCCCACCGCCATCACATCGGCAGCAGCAGCAATTTCCCGCGCTTGTTCCCAACTTTTCTCGCTCAGGGTGCCTTTTTCTCCTTCTGGCAGAGGCCGGGCCATGGCTTCGGTAAGCTTGGCTCCAACGATGGGATAAACCCCCTGTGGTACCGCCACCGTCACCAGACCGGCTCCGCTGCGCACCGCTCCATTACCCGCCAGGGCCGCCGCCCCGGTATAACCCGGTGAGCCAGCAAAAACCACCACCCGGCCGAAGGTGCCTTTATGGCCTTGAGCCGGGCGGGCCGGCAATAGCTCTGCTACCCTTTCCCCGGTAACGAGATACCGCTTGATACTGTACCTGTCCACCACCGTCCGGGGAATGGAAATGTCGGCAATGTACAGGGTCCCGGTATACTCTGCCCCTGGATAAAGCACCAAACCCACTTTGGGCAAGCCAAAGGTAACGGTAGCCGCTGCCTTAACACACGGCCCCCACACCTGGCCGGTATTGGCTTCCAGGCCCGACGGAATATCCACCGCCAGCACCGGCCGCTGGGAGGAATTGATTATCTCGATAACCCGGCCGGTAAAATCGTCAACCCGGCCTTTAAAGCCGGTGCCAAAAATAGCATCTACCACTAAGTGGCTGGAGAAAAGGGCCAGCCGGACAACGTTGAGGCCGTTGTCGCGCAAAACCTGGTGAACCTTCTGGCCCATATTTTGGTAAATTTTCAGGTTGAGGAGGGCGTCCCCTTTTATCTCCTCTGGACGACACAGGAGCAAAACTTTTACCTCCGCCCCCCGGTTGACCAAGTGACGGGCCAGGACCAGGCCGTCGCCGCCGTTGTTCCCCTTACCAACAAAGATCGATACTTTTTTCCCCGCTATCTCTCCCAGCATCTTTTCCGCAACTTCCAGCAACCGCAAGCCGGCGTTCTCCATCAACACCGGGCCGGGAATTCCGATTTCCTCTATTGTCGCCCGGTCCAGCTCCCGCATCTCTTCCGCCGTTACCAGCAGCACCTCTCTACCACCCCCAGACTAACAGCATAAGCTACCGCGTACTCCCGGCTGTGGGAAAGGGAGACCAGTACTTCTTTTATCCCCTTTTGCCTGGCTACCTCCGCTGCCCTGCCCCGCAGGCATACCCGCGGGCTACCATCTCTCGTCGGTAGTATTTCCACCTCGGTCCAGGCAATTCCTCTCTTCCCTGTCCCTAAGGCCTTCAAGACCGCCTCCTTGGCGGCAAACCTGCCGGCAAAATGCTCCTCGGGTCGTGCCTTGCTCAAACAATATTTCCTCTCCGCCTCCGTAAAAACCCTTTCGACAAAGCGAGACCGGCGAACGGCACGACTGATGCGGCTGATCTCCACTATGTCAGTTCCAATTCCCACAATCACCGGCAACACCTCATACTTTTCCGTCCTTCACCCTCTCAGGAATATTTTTCCCCTGTTAGAGTATTCTCTAGAAACAAAAAAAACCCTGCCACCAGGGCCTGAAATTAAAACATATCCGCCATTACTGAGCCGTAACCTCACCTTCTACCTGCATCTCCTGGAGAGCAGCGTGCTCCTCGGCCGTAAGCAGCTTGTCTATGTCCAAAATTATCAGCAGCCTTTCCCCCACCTTGCCAACCCCGGCGATATACTGGGCATCGATAGCAGTGGCCATAGCAGGGGTCTTCTCTATTTCCTGTCCGGAAATGCGCAACACTTCCGAGACAGCATCAACAATGACGCCAAAAACCTGTTCCTGCACCTCCACCACGATTATTCTGGCCTCAGACGTGTACTCACCCAGCTCCAAATCAAACCTCTTCTTTAAATCGATGATGGGGATAATCTGCCCGCGTAAGTTTATGACCCCTTCTACAAAAGAAGGCGATTTGGGAATTTTGGTGGGTTTGGCTAGGCGGTTAATCTCCCGCACCTGAGTGATGGGAACGCCGAACTCTTCATCGTTGAGTTTAAAGACTACCAACTGATATTCTTTGCCAGAGGTAAATTCCACCATGAGCACCTCCCTATAAGCTGCTAGTGTATAACTTTCTACACAGAATGGAAAAATCCTTTTCCTGCAACAAAAGTCGTAAATAATTTTTTAGCTAATTCTTTCCCTAGGTCTCCAGAAAACTTCCGCGCCAAAGGAGGAACACTAAGGACAAAAACTCAATTAGGAGAGGGATGACTATAGATTTAAAAATACTCCATAAAATAATCAACCTAGCCGGGAAACGCCCTCGCCACCTTATGGGACTCCGTTACTACCTGATCGTGAGCGACCGGCTGGGCATAGCCGCTCCTCCTGCTCCGGGAGCAATCGTTCTTGAATACGGCGGGCGGGAAGCCCGCCTGGACATCGTTACCCCCGAAAACGCCCACCTTTTCCATTGCCGGGTAAAACCGGGTACACGAAGCATTCCGGTTGCCACCTACATCCGGTCCCTGACCTACTTGCTTACCGGTGAAACCATCCCCGACCCGGGTGATACATCCCCTGCTCAGAAAGCCCATTATTTCTGCCAGCGGGGTATCGAGATCCTGACCCCGCACTTTTTAGATGTTCCGGCAAAAAGATGACTCTTTTTCTTTCAGCAACCGGTAAATAACGCCCTCCAGCAAATCCGCTTCACTGACAGTTATTCTCTCCCGCCTTAGCTCCTCCATTACCGTAAGGAGGATGGTCCCGCCGGCACAGATGATATCTGCCCGCTGCGGCATGAGTCCCGGCACCTTTTGCCGTTCGGCCAAGCTCATGCCTTCCAGACAGTGGAGGATTTGCGCCACCCGTTCCCGCGATAAAACATATCCCTGGACCTTTTCCCGGCTGTATTCCGTAAGCTCCAAATCCACTGCCGCGAAGGTGGTGGCCGTTCCCCCCACGCCCACTAAAGTAAAATCACTCCTTAAAGCAGCAAGGACACGCTTGGTTACAGGCTGCAGCATTTTCCTAATCTCCTCTTGGCCGGTCCCTTTTTCCGTCACCTTGACCGCTCCCACCGGTACACTCTCCGCCTGGACCTCTCCCTCTTCCTGCCACACCAACTCCGTGCTTCCGCCACCTATATCCACTACTACCAGCGGCCCCGGATTTTGAGTTGAAAAACTGCCCGCCACCCCGCTATAAGTGAGATAAGCCTCCTCTTTTCCGCTGATAACGGCAAAGGGAATGCCGCTCTTTGCCGTAACTTCGGCCACGAACTCCTTCCCGTCTTCCGCCTCCCGGACCGCGCTGGTAGCTACTCCATAGGCCTTCATTACTCCCATTTCCTGACAGAGGCGGGCGTAATCAATCACCGCCGCTAGTGTCGCCTGCCGTGATTCAGGGTGGAGTTTTTTTCTTTGCTCCAACTCCCTCCCCAAACGGGTGGTAACCAGGCGGGTCAAAAGGGGAACAACTCGCCCCTCCTTCACTTCCGCCACCAGCAGCCGCACCGAATTGGTTCCCATATCCACAGCAGCATAGCGTGGTTTCATCATCCTCCTCCCCCATCCCGCGTCAAAGAATAAAAATAAAAAGGCCCCGCTCAGCGAAGCCTGCTTTCCCAGTTATTTTTTCTCGTCCCGCGGTTGCTTTTTCTTTTTTCCCCTACTTTTTTGAACAAGTCTTTCTGCCTTTCTTCACTCTCCTTGAGAAACCTGGCCAGCCGGTCCTCAAAACTGAGCTGGGCAGACAGCCGCGCGGAGGATCGCAAAGCCGATCTTTCCTTGCCTTTATAGCCTTCCCGCGCTTGGCGGATGGAAAGACTGATCTTCCCTTTTTCGTCAATACCGATTACCTTAACCTTAACCCGTTCCCTGTCTTTGAGATAATCGCGTACATCCCTTACGTACTCATCTGCTACTTCGGAAATGTGAACCAGACCCTTTTTCCCGCCGGGAAGTTCAATAAAGGCCCCAAAACTGGTAATCCCGGTAACGATACCCTCAAGAACAGCACCAATTTCAACTGCCATGAAAAACCGAAATCCTCCTCAATGCTGATTGGCTTCATTATAGACGACAGCCGCTCCCCCTGTCAAGAATTTTCACTCCCCGGCAGGCAGGCTGCTGTCCACAGCAGGTCTGAGAGCCTCTCCCTTTTGGGCTCTGATAATCACTTTTTCCCCGGGTTTAACCAGCCCTAACTTCTCCCGCGCCATCTTTTCCACATATTCGTCAGACTGGAGCATCTTAATTTTCTCCCTCAGTTCCCTGTTTTTCTCTGTCAAATCCTGCACCTGCCGCTCAACTTCCAGCATCTCCTTGTGGAGCTGATAGGCTTTAACTATGTTCCCGGCTAAAGAAAAGAGAAAAAAGCCGAGGAGAGCGGCAAAAATTAAAAATCTCTTCTTGTTTTTAATTTTTAGCCTCCTTTTTCTTCCCCGTGTCTTCACCCTCTTCCCTCCCGTCTTCACTGAAAATCCCCAGAACGGCCCCATCCAAAATAGCCACCACTTCAAACCCCTTGCTCCTCGCCCGGTTGTAAAGGGTAGCCACCGTCGCCGGGCTGATCCCCAGCCGCCGCCCTACTTCTTCATTGCTGTAACCCATTTCTTTGAGGACCACTACCTGTCTTTCCCGAAAACTGAGTCTTTCCAGGCCGCGAATTTCAATTTTCACACCCGTTACCGCCCTGGATTTATTACAAATCTTTTACGTTCTTATTACTTTTTCTTCTCCACCCCGCAAAAAACTCCTGCCAAAAAAGAAAATTTATTTGCGCCGTCGGAAAAAAAATCTCCTTCTCCAGCGGCGGCAAAATTTTCCTCCTTCACCCTGGGAAGCTTGCGGGCGTTTGCGCCGTTTTCTTATTTTTCTCCGGCAACAACAAAAGGGAGCAGCTACCACCCGCCAGATTTTAACCCCTGTTCCTTTCACGGCGGTATAAAATTTCCCTGCCGTCCGGTAAAACCGGTTCATTCCCCGCAGACAAACGGTCATGAACTGCAAACAGGGAAGACTTAACAAACTAAAATAAATAATTCCCCCTAAAGCAATAGCAATAAATATATAAAACCGCACTTCACCGTTGTTTAAAAAAAGCAAGACGCAAAAGGTTACAACGGTAGCTATCAGCCAGTAAAGAAAATCTCCCAAATACACCCCCAGGCGGCGGATACGGAAAGTACCCCGCAAAAAGCGGTAGATATCGTAGAGAAATCCCAGGACCAGGCCAATGCCGATTCCCACCAAAAAAGAAAAGAGCTGTTCCGTCAGGGACAGCATGACTCACCCTTCTCCTTCATTTCAAAATACGCTCCAGCCAGTTCTGACTCTTCTTCTTCCAGTTGCCGCTATCCACATCAAAGGTCAGAGTGTTGAGTTGACCGCCTACTTCCATAATTCCCGCTTCCAAGTCCAGCTGGACAATGTCCAGTCCTTCTCCTTTCAGAAGGAGAGACCCCATCTTAGTTTCCGCCCTGATTTCGCCGGCATCAAAACTGTTGACATGGACTACTCCTTCTACCGTCACCAGACGCCGGTTCTTGATGGTGATACGATACTCGTTACCGCTTCCCTCAATTTCCATCTCTGCCACCTCCTCTAAGGGTGTTGCCCCTGTCCGCCTACCCGCCGGGATGACGCCAGTCCCATTCCCAGGCTGTTGCCACTATCTCTTCGATATTCCGGTAGCGGGGTGCCCAGCCAAAAACCCCTGCCGCCTTCCCGCTGGCCGCCACCAGCACCGCCGGGTCCCCCGGCCATCTCTTTCCTACAACCCATTTGATTTGCCGCCCAGTCACCCTTTCCACTGACGTATTTCAATCCGTAAACCTGGCCATAATCGGCCAATATCTCCTCAATCATTCTTTTGGTCCGGCCGTAGAGGCTGGTTGGCCGGCAGGGGTTACTTTCAGAGGTAGGGATTTTTTCCGGCTCCCCGTAAACCGCCACTGTGGAGGAAAAAATGAGACATTTCACTCCAGCCTGAAGCGTACCGTCAAAAAGATTGATGGCCCCGATAACGTCGTTGCGGTAATATTTGCCGGGATCAACCATCGACTCTCCCACCAAACTGGCAGCGGCAAAATGCATGACGAGTTGCGCTTGAAATTGTCCGATAACCGCCTCTGTTTTTTCCCGGTCCAACAGGCTGAATACCCAGCCCCACCACATACCAGCACTCTGACTGCCATCCTGCTGCCTCCGGCTCTGTCGCTTTTTCTGGTAAATTATATTAACTCTTTCCCTTTTTATGCCTTTTCCAGGTAAAGGAAAGTGAAAGACCGGCCCTTCTTGAGTCCAAAAAAAATCCCGGGCAAATCCCGGGATTAAATCTTCATTCCACTATCTCATAAAGGGTGTGGGCTTCTGCTGCCGGCACGTTATCCCGCACCGCCAGGACCTTAACGGCAATTTTCCGGGTACCGAAATCGATCTCGATCCGGTCACCCGGCTTTACCTCACTTCCCGCTTTGGCTGGTCGGCCGTTTAACATCACCCGTCCTTGATCACACACTTCTTTGGCCAAGGTACGTCGTTTGATGAGGCGAGAAACTTTCAGGTACTTGTCCAATCTTATTCCCTTTCACCTCCGCCGCAAAAGAAGAAAAATCAGGTCACAACGACCTGATTTTCCCCCCTTACTTCTTGGAGGCAGCAACAGCATCTTTCAAAGCTTTGCCCGCCTTGAAAGCAGGAACTTTGGCTGCCGGGATCTTAATCTCGGCACCGGTCTGGGGATTGCGCCCTTTCCGGGCAGCCCGCTTGCGAACCTCAAAGGTACCGAATCCTACCAGCTGCACTTTTTCCCCTTTGGCCAGAGCTTCTTCGATGGTAGCAAAAACTGCATTTACCGCCTTTTCCGCGTCTTTTTTGGTGAGGGATGCTTTTTCGGCAACACTGCTCACCAGCTCTGCTTTGTTCACCTGAAATCCCTCCTACAAAACCGTCTTGTTTTTTTATTATTGGTATTTCTAATATTGGATATTCGCTGCAATTCTTGAGTTTCCTGCTTTTTTAGAAAAATTTTCTTCTCAAATAGCAAATTTACTCCCTTTCCAGCTGCGCTTTTTTTGCCTTTTCCCAAAAACGGTCCAGTTCCTCTAAGCTCATCTCTTCCATTTTTAGCCCCTGCCGCCGTATCTCCTGCTCCATCCATTGAAAACGGCGGCGAAATCTAAACACCGTCTGTGCCAAGGCCCCCTCCGCATCCAGCTGAAGCAGGCGGGCTAGGTTAACTACGGCAAAGAGGAAGTCTCCCAATTCTGCCTCAATTTCCTCCCGTTTTCCCTGCTGCAGAGCAGCAACCAGCTCTTCCCATTCCTCTTTCACTTTTGCCAAAGCTCCGGTGTAATCAGGCCAGTCAAAGCCCACCCGCGCCGCCCGCTCCTGGATTTTCTCCGCCCAGCGCAGGGCAGACAGGGACGCCGGTAACTTCCCCAGCACCGACTCTTCCTCATCAACCCCTTTTTTCTCTGCCGCCTTAATCCGCTCCCAGTTACGGCTTACCTCTTCCCTGGAAGTCACCTCTTCTCTGCCAAAAACATGGGGGTGACGGCGCAAAATCTTTTCGGTAATTCCCGCCACCACATCAGCGATATTGAAGTAGCCAGCTTCTTCCGCCAGCCGGGCATGAAAAACTATTTGCAACAGCAAGTCCCCTAATTCCTCGCACAGCTTGTCCGGGTCATCTTCGTCAATGGCTTCCAGCACCTCTGCCGCCTCTTCTATCAGGTAGGGACGCAGACTACGGTGGGTCTGCTCCCGATCCCAAGGGCAACCGTCCGGTCCCCGCAACTGGGCCATAACTTCCACCAACCGCTGAAAATCCAGCGGTTCGGCGAGGGGAGGAACGTAGAGCGAAGTGAGATGATCCACTTCCTGGCGATCCACCTCGTAAAGGGGTAGTTCTTTCCGGGTCGCCTCCGCCATCCCGGCCCCGCGAATTAACAAAACACGGTGGTCATCGGGGTAATAGTTCATCAGATGCAGTTTTACCTCTGATGCCAGGAGGCGATTGTAGAGCTGGGCAACGAGAAGGGGCAGCCGGGGGTTTAATCCTCCGGGAAGGGAACAGGCATCGGCGACCACCAGCCCCTGCACTGGATCAATGGATAGCAGAGCATAAATTTCATCGAGAAAACTGGGGGCACTGAAAATTTCAACCTCTATTTCTTTCGGCTTCTTCGCCAGGAGAAGACGGACCGATTCCTCCGCCACCAGGGGATGTCCGGGCACAGCGTAAATTAGGTCGTTCTTTTGGGCTTCCGCCAGTAGCCGTTCTACAATTTGCCGGTAAACCTGATCAAAACTGTCTGCCTCTTCGTAGAGAGCATCAAAGCTCGTAAAAGAAACGCCCTTCTGCTTTAGTTCCTCCGCGGCAGGATGTTTGGCTGTCCGCAGGTACAAAGGTCGTCCCTCGGTCAGCAAGCGATAATTGGCCAGCGGCAGCCGCTCCAAGCCAGCAGGTCCCAGCCCCACTACATATATTTTCCTTTTTATGGTCCCCACCTCCGCACCAGAATTTACCTGCTTCTCTAACCAACAAAAGAGGAGGTGGAAACCCACCTCCTTCTTTTACTGCTCCATCTGTTTGGCCAAGAACCCAGCTGCCGTTTCCGCTAACTTCAATTCCAGCTCGCCCATCTTTACCCCTTCCTCTTTGGAAGCCAGGATTACTGCGCCGATGGGGTCGCCTTCAGCGATAATGGGAGCAATCACTTCTGCGGAAAAGCGGCAGCAGTTATCGTCATCAAGCACAACGCAGTCTTTGCAGTTGGGATCCTGACCGGGATTGTTGATAATTACCGGTTTTCGTTCCTCCATGATTCTCTCTACGGCCGGACCAATAGGACGGTTGAGAAACTCTTTCTTAGGAGCTCCAGCTACGGCAATGATGGTATCCCTGTCGGCGATACAGGCGATGTGACCGGTGGCCTCGTAAAGGGAATCGGCGTATTCTTTGGCAAAATCCCCGAGCTCACCGATAGGCGAGTATTTTTTCAGAATTACTTCCCCTTCCCGGTCCACAAAAATCTCCAAAGGATCTCCTTCCCTTATCCGCAAAGTTCTACGTATCTCTTTCGGTATAACCACACGACCCAGGTCGTCTATCCTGCGCACAATTCCCGTCGCTTTCAATTTCGTCCCCTCCTTGCGGAAATTAGATTGCCCTGTTTAATCATAGTATATAACCGCTCAGAGGGGATTATTCATTTTTTACCAAGGAGGGCTTTCTTCTTACTTGCTGCTGGAGCTTACAAACTTCTCAATCTTGGACTTCTTCTTGAAGTCGTCCAAGTACTTCTTGAAAGCCTCGTTCTTTTTGCTCTGCAGCAAATCCTCTTTTACTTTGTCCCTTACCTCTTCAAAAGTAGGCATTTTTTCAGGCCGCTTGTCCTCCAGCTTAATGATATGGTAGCCATAAGAGCTCTTCACCACTTCTTTGGTAATCTCCCCAGGCTTCAGAGCAAAGGCAGCGTCGGCAAAAGCTTTATCCAGCATATCTCGGGAGAAATATTGATCTTGAGTAGCCTGGTTAACCAGGAGACCACCGTTGTCTTTGCTGCCGGGATCCTCCGATTTCTCTTTTGCCAGTTGAGCAAAATCTGCACCAGCTTTAATTTTCTTCAGGATTTCTTCGGCTTCTTGCTTGGCTTTTTCTTCCGTCCGGCCTACTCTTTCGTTCTGAGTATCAAAACGAATGAGGATGTGCCGCACTTTTACCCCTTCCGGGATTTTGTAGTTCTCTTTGTTCTCCTCAAAGTACTTCTTCACCTCATCATCGGTAACAGAAACGTTGCGGGTAACTTTTTCAAAGAGCTTGTTGGTAGCCAACTGCACCTTAAGGTATTCTCTCATGTCGTCTTCGGTGTAGCCGTACTCTTTGAGGGCTTTCTTGAACTCTTCCTCGGAACCAAAAGACTTGATTATCTGGTCCATGCGCTCTTCTATTTCCTTGTTGCTAGGCATTACACCCTCTTTTTTAGCCGCCTGCAGGGTCAGCTCCTCACTGATAAGCTGCTCCAGAATCTGGACCCGCAGGGCATCCAGCATCTTCTTACCGCTTTCACCTTCAAATTTGGCCCCGTTTTTTTCCATCACCTTTTTCTGTTTTTCCAGCCGTTTCTCCAGTTTAGACTTAGGAATAGAAACCCCATTTACTTTGGCCGCGGCGTCAAAATTACAACCCGTGACAGCAAATGTTAAAACCACCACCGCCAGCAGCCCTGCTAACCACCTTATTTTACTCCTCATCATTAGACCTCCTATAGAATATCCGCACAAGTTTTATTATAAGAGGAGCTTCCTTAAACCTCAAGCACTTATTTTCACCATTTCCGCAAGCTCCTGCAAGATGCCGGTGACCTCCTGCAAACGCCCCTCTTCGTCTTTCTTTTCCCCTTCCAGCCGGATGGTAAACCCGCTACTAAAGTCAAAGGTTATTTTTTGTGGATCCTTTTCAGCTAATTTTACCAGCATTTCTCCGGTTACGGGATGCTGCTCGGCGAACTCCAGGACAATCTTTCTCCCCTCCTCCCGGACCGCCTGAATACCCACTTCCCGCGCCAGGGCTTTTATCAGAGCAATCTGCAGCAAATTAACCACCGGTTGCGGCGGTTCGCCAAACCGGTCAACCAGTTCGTCTAGGAGGTCCTGCAGATCCTTCTGGCTGGCAATACGCATTATCTTGCGGTAAATTTCAACCCTGGTCGCCTGGTCGGCAATATAGTTTTCTGCAATATAGGCGTTAACCTTCAGCTCGATAACCGGCTCTATGTGTTGCGGTTTCTCTTCTCCCTTCAACTCCCGCACAGCTTCTTCTAAGAGGTGGCAATACATATCAAAGCCCACGGCCACCATATGCCCAGACTGTTCCGGCCCCAAAATATTCCCCGCACCGCGAATTTCCAGGTCCCTCAAGGCAATTCGCAGTCCCGAACCTAATTCGGTAAATTCGCGAATGGCCTGGAGCCTCTTCTCCGCCTCCTCGCTGAGCAGCTTATCCTTGCGGTAGGTAAAATAGGCATAGGCAACCCGGTTGGATCGTCCCACCCGACCGCGGAGTTGGTAGAGCTGGGCCAGGCCGAAATTGTCTGCCTCGTCTACGATGAGGGTATTCACGTTGGGCATGTCTAAGCCCGCCTCGATAATGGTCGTGCAGACGAGAACATCGTATTCCCGGTTCAAAAAAGCCATCATCCGGTTCTCTAACTCTTCTTCCTCCATCTGTCCGTGGGCCACCAGCACCCTAGCCCGGGGAACCAGTTCCCTCACTTCCCAGGCCACCTGGTCAATATCCTGAACCCGGTTGTGGACGAAAAACACCTGCCCCTGCCGGTCCAGCTCCCTTTCAATAGCTTCTCTGATCAATACGGGGTTGTACTCCACTACATAAGTCTGCACCGGAAATCGATCTTCGGGAGGGGTGTTAAGGAGGCTCATATCCCGCATACCGGCGAGAGCCATGTGGAGGGTGCGGGGGATGGGGGTAGCCGTCATGGTAAGAACGTCAACGTTCTTTTTCATCATTTTTATTTTCTCTTTGTGGGCCACTCCGAAGCGCTGCTCCTCGTCGATAATGAGAAGCCCTAAGTCTTTAAACCCAACGTCCTTCTGGAGAAGACGGTGGGTACCGATAACGATGTCGATCTGGCCCTTTTTCAGTTTTTCAATTATCTTTTTCTGTTCCCGGGGAGTGCGAAACCGGCTCAACATCTCCACTTCCACGGGATAGCCCGCCAGTCGCTGCCGGAAAGTAAGGTAATGCTGCTGGGCCAAAACGGTGGTAGGAACCAGGACAGCTACCTGTTTGCCGTCCATGACCGCTTTAAAAGCTGCCCGCAAAGCCACTTCCGTCTTACCAAAACCCACATCCCCACAGAGGAGTCTGTCCATGGGGCGGGGTTTTTCCATGTCCCTCTTAATCTCTTCCGTAGCTCGTTTCTGATCGGGAGTATCTTCGTAAGGGAAAGATTCCTCGAATTCCTTCTGCCATACGGTGTCGGGAGAAAAAGCATAACCCTGGATCTTCTCCCGCTCGGCGTAGAGCTCCAAAAGCTGCCGGGCCAGTTCTTGCACAGAGGCTTTAACCCGGTTTTTTACCCGCGCCCATTCCTGGCCACCCAAGCGGTTTAAGCGGGGGGTCCGCCCTTCCAGCCCGGAATAGCGTTTGAGAAGCCCAATCTGGTCTACCGGCAGGTAAAGGGTATCTTCTCCGGCATATCTGATGACGAGATAATCCCGCTGGATGCCGCCGATCTCCATGCGGGTGATGCCGTCGTAACGTCCGATCCCGTGGTGTTCGTGAACCACATAGTCACCGGGTTTTAGATCGGGCAGTTTAAGGCTCTCTTCCCTTTCTCTCTCCCGTACCGTTCGTTTTTTCCGCCGCCCTAAAACTTCCCGGGGCCCTGCTACCAGTAAACCGGCGGCTGGAATAACAAAACCGTAGCTCAAATTCCCCTGACCGATTACCACCTGACCCGGCCGGGGCTCCGGCACCGCTTCCTCTGCCAGAATGGCCAAAATTCCTTCCCCTCGCAGTTGCTCCTGTAATCGTTTGGCCCCTTCCGCCGTCCCGGCCAGGAGAACGGCAGCCCCTTCCCGACCAGTCCAGGACCGGAGTTCCTCCGCTAAGAGATCCGGGCGTCCGGCAAAATTCATCCCCTGTTTGATTCCGGCGTTGATTATCCGCTGGTAGGACAAAAAACGAGGATTTTTGGGCAGGAGGGAAAAAGCCGTAAAGGGACGGCGACTCAGAAAAGCGGCGATGTCAGTTCTACTCCAGTATAAACCCGGCGCTCCTGCCGCCCAGTAGAATCTGTCCACCGGGTTCCAGGGAGACTCGACCCGCTCCTGCTCCAGGGCGGCAATTTTTTCGCCTATCCTTTCTGGGTCGTAGAGAAACACAGCCCCTTCTGCCGGCAAAAAGTCAAAAAAGCTGCCTGATTGCGGGTACAAAAGAGGCAGATAAATTTCCGTCTCTTCCGGATACAAACCAGCGGCCAGCTTTTCCACTCCGGCCAGGAGGGAAGAAAAATAGTTTCGTTCCTCCCCTTCCCGGCCTTTTTTGCCGCTGCTTTTCAGCTTTTCCGCCAGAACCTGGCGCAGGCGACCGGTAGCAGCCGCCTCTTCTTCTCGGCAAACTCCTTCCCGGGCCGGCCCTACTGATACCTTTTTTGTAGAAGCCAGCGAGCGTTGAGTCTCCGGATGGAAAAAGCGCAGGGAATCCACCTCATCATCAAACAGCTCAATCCGTACCGGCAAAGCATGCTCAGGGGCGAAGACATCCAAAATCCCGCCCCGGAGACTGAACTGCCCGGGCTCCTCTACCATCTCCACCCGCTCGTACCCCTGGCGAACGAGGAGGGAGAGAATCCGCTCTAATTCTACCCGCTGCCCCACCTCTACTTCCCAGAAAAATTCCCGATAAACGGGAAAAGGCGGTAGCCGACGGAGCAAGGCCTCCACCGGCGCTACCACCAAACAGGAAAAACCAGCGGCGAGACGGTTAAGCCCTTTGGTGCGTTCGACGCGGGTCCCGCGGCTGGTAGCCAGCATTCCGGGAAAAATGGGTTCCGGAGGTGGAAAATAAATAACATCTTCTTCCGGCAAGAAAAAAGTCAGATCTTCTTTTATTTCCCGGGCCTGACCCTCCGTTGCAGTAACAACAACGGCCGGCGGTTTCTTCTCTCGCCAGAGGGCTGCCACTAAACAGGCAGCAGCCCCTTCCGGCACACCGTGGACCAACTGGCTCTCTCTCTGGAAAAAACGAAAAATCTCAGCAATCTCAGGCGCTCTCCGGACAAAAGTGAAAAAATCTCCCTGCCCGGTTTTTTTCTTGCTCATCGCCCAACCCCACCCAAAATAATACAGAAAAAAGAGCTCCGGCCTTTTATCGCCAAAGCCCTTTCCAGGCTTTTTCTCTATCTTTAGTGTATGCGCGGGGTAAGAAAAGTAATATCCGGACCTGTCCCTAATTCCTGGGCACATTCGGGACAGACCCGGGCCACTACCGCCCACATTCCCCGCAAATCTAGGTCAATTATATCCCAGCCCCTGGTCAGCGTCAAGGCTTCGGCTAGAAGTTCCACCTCATCCTCACCACCATCTGCCCCTTGCAGCAGCTTTTCTCTTTCTTCGGCCAAAATCTTGTCGTAACCGTTGATGGCATCGCAG
>JASUSC010000045.1 GCA_030446285.1 Eubacteriales bacterium
GAATCAAGGCTTACGGTTTAGAGAAAGCGGCCAGCATAGAGACAGCCTAAAAGGGAGCCGGAGCCATGGGGGATGCCCATGGCTTCCTGCTTGTGCCCGACGACGGCTAAGAAGGAAGAAATGTGGGTACTCTTGTAGTTGATGGAGAAAAGGGAGGGACCGGAAAGGGATGCTGAAAGAGAAGTACAATTTCCGCGAAATCGAGCCCAAATGGCAGCGCTATTGGGAAGAGAAAGGGATGTACCGGGTTAAGGAAGGAGGGGACAAGCCGAAGTTTTACTGCCTGGAGATGTTCCCCTATCCTTCCGGTAAGTTACATATGGGCCACGTCCGCAACTATTCCATCGGGGATGTGGTGGCCAGGTTTAAGACCATGCGGGGTTACAACGTCCTTCACCCGATGGGGTGGGATGCTTTCGGTCTGCCGGCAGAAAACGCCGCCATTAACCACGGCGTGCATCCTGCCGACTGGACCTGGCAGAACATCGACAACATGCGCCGCCAGTTGAAAGAATTAGGGATCAGCTACGACTGGGACAGGGAAATAGCTACCTGCCACCCTGGCTACTACCGCTGGACCCAGTGGCTTTTTCTTCAGTTTTACAAAAAAGGCTTGGCTTACCGGAAGAAATCCTTCGTCAACTGGTGTCCGCACTGCAATACGGTCCTGGCCAACGAGCAGGTGATAGGCGGCCGGTGCGAGCGCTGCGACACCCAGGTGGAGAAAAAGGACCTGGAACAGTGGTTCCTGCGCATTACCGCTTACGCTGAGGAACTGCTGCGGGATCTTGAGAAACTCACCGGCTGGCCGGAAAAGGTTAAGGTGATGCAGGCCAACTGGATTGGCCGCAGCGAAGGGGTGGAGATTGATTTTACCATTGCTGAGACGGACGAGAAGGTTACAGTGTTCACCACCCGACCCGATACCCTTTACGGTGTCACTTACATGGTAATTGCTCCCGAGCATCCCTTGGTGGAAAAGCTGGTGAAAGGGACGGCGCTGGAGGCAGAGGTGAAACAGTTTGTCCGGCGGATGCAGCAGATGAGCGAAATTGACCGGACGGCAGCCGATGCCGAAAAAGAGGGGATGTTCATCGGGGTTCACGTTATCAACCCGGTCAACGGCCGGAAAGTACCTCTCTGGATAGCCAACTACGTTCTCTTAGATTACGGTACTGGCGTGGTTATGGCGGTGCCGGCTCACGACCAGCGGGACTTTGAATTTGCCCGTAAATACGGTTTACCGGTGGAAGTGGTTATTCAGCCGCCGGAAGGAAACCTCACTCCAGACGAAATGGAAGCGGCCTACGAAGAGGAAGGTTATTTGGTCAACTCTGGACCCTTTACTGGCATGCCCAACCGGGAAGCCATGCAGGCTATAGCTGACTACCTGGAAAAAGAGGGGAAAGGGCGTCGGACAGTCAATTACCGTTTGCGGGACTGGCTTATTTCCCGGCAGCGTTACTGGGGAGCTCCCATTCCCATTATCTACTGTGAGCACTGTGGAATTGTCCCGGTGCCGGAAAAGGACCTGCCGGTAATGCTTCCCCGGGAAGTGGAATTCAAGCCCACCGGTCAGTCGCCTCTGGCTACTTCGGAAGAGTTCGTCCGCTGCACCTGCCCTTCCTGTGGGGCTCCTGCCCGGAGAGAAACGGACACCATGGACACCTTCATCTGTTCTTCCTGGTACTTCTTGCGCTATTGCGATCCCCGCAATGAAGTGGTACCCTGGGACAAGGAGAAAGTTGCCTACTGGATGCCGGTGGATCAGTACATTGGCGGCGTGGAGCATGCCATTCTCCACCTCCTCTACTCCCGTTTTTTCACCCGGGTACTGCGGGATCTTGGCTTGGTGGATTTCGACGAGCCCTTTACCAATCTCCTCACCCAGGGGATGGTTCTCAAAGACGGGGCGAAGATGTCCAAATCCAAGGGCAACGTGGTGAGCCCCGAGGACATCGTGGCCCGCTACGGAGCCGATACGGCCCGCCTTTTCATCCTCTTTGCCGCACCGCCGGAGAAAGACTTAGAGTGGAGCGACCAGGGGGTTGAAGGAGCGTACCGCTTCCTCAACCGGGTCTGGCGGCTGGTGTACAACTACCTGCAATCTCTACCGGAAAGCGGAAGAGATGGAAACGGCGAACTGAGCAAAGCTGATTTGGAGATAAGACGGCTTACCCACCGGACCATCAAAAAGGTCACGGACGACATCGAGCAGCGCTTTAACTTCAACACCGCCATCAGTGCTATCATGGAGTTTGTCAATGCCCTTTACCAGTACCGGGAACGGGAGAAAAGCCGCAACCGAGTGGTGGAGGCGGAAGCCATCAGAACTTTAGTGCTGCTTCTAGCTCCTTTTGCTCCCCACATAGCTGAGGAGCTGTGGCACGGGTTGGGGAACGAATCCAGTGTCCATGAGCAGTCTTGGCCGGAGTACGATCCGGAGTTGCTGGTAGAAGAGGAAGTAGAGATTGCCGTGCAAATCAACGGCCGGGTACGGGACCGGGTGAGGGTACCGGCCCCGATTTCCGAAGAAGAACTGCGGAAAATCCTCTTCCAGCAGGAAAAGGTGCAAAACCTGATAGCCGGGAAAGAAGTGGTGAAGTTTATCTACGTTCCCGGCAAGCTGGCCAATATTGTGGTCAAAGGGTGAGAAAGAGGGGGAGGCAGTTCCCCCCTTTTTTCTTTGCTTTTGGAATGAGATAATAAGACAAGATCAGGAAAGATTTTTTGCCTGGTGAGAGAAAGGTTGGAGCTTGATGAAAAAGGTTATTCTGGTCCTTATCGATTCCCTGCGACCCCAGGCGGTGCAGAAGGCCTTGAAGGATGGTTATCTTCCTGCCCTTTCTTGGCTTATCGAGCGGGGCTGGGTTTCCTGGGAATGCGCTTCTATTTACCCGACTATGACGCCGGCGGCCAGCAGCTCAATTATTACCGGATTAATGCCTTCCGAACATCAGGTGGCTGGTTTTGCCTGGTTTGACCGGCGGGAAGACCGTTACGTCAATTACGGTGGTAATGTGGATGCAGTGTTGCGGCTGGGGCCCTCCCAGGTGTTGAACGACCTCTTTTACCACCTGAATCACACCCACCTGACCCGTGAAGTTCCTACTCTCTTTGAGGTGCTGGAAGGGGCGGGGATAACCTGCGGCAACATTAACTTTTTCATGTACCGGGGAGTAAAAGAATGGAAGTTGCGGGTGCCCTTCTGGGCCAATTTGCTTACCGCTGGGAAGATTAAGCGCCAGTTAAAAGGACCCACCTGGAATTTTTTGGGCAACCTCTTGCCCTTGCCCGCCGATTTTCGGGTGCCGCCGGGGATGGAAGCGCCGGCCGGGCCCCTTACCAAGTACGGGATTAACGATGAGTTTGGCGGGACGGTGGCTCATTGGCTAATAAAATCAGGAAAACAGCCTGATTTTCTTTTTCTCTACTTGCCGGATACCGACGGCTACTGTCACCGCCATCACCCGGACAACATTGTTCCCAGTTTAGTGCGGGCGGACCGGCAGGTGGCCAAGATCTTAGATGCGTACTCCTGCTGGGAGGAGGCTTTGGCCGAAAACCTTTTCATCGTCATGGGAGATCACTCTCAGAGCTGGGTCCGTGACGACGGAACGGGTATTATTTCTTTGGAAAAACTTTTTCCCGGCTTTAGCATTGCCCGTTACCGCCACTGCCGGGGAAGCGGTTTTGACCTGGCTCTCTGTTCCAACGAACGCAGCGCCCACCTTTACTTGTTGAAACCAGATCCGGTCCTGCGGAAAGAAGTCATCGCCAGGGCAGCGGCCGAAGCCCGGATTGACCAGATAACCTGGTTGGAAGAAGGGGAAGACGGCAGGCGCTACTATTGGGTAAAACGAGGTGGGGAAGAAGGAGAACTTTGTTTTCGTCGGGGAGGACCGCTCAAAGACGTTTACGGCTACCGTTGGGAAGTAGAAGGAGACCTCTCCCTAGTGGACGCCAGAGTGGAGGGGGACACCCTTTATTACGGAGCTTACCCCAACCCCCTCGACAACATCGCTTCTTACCTGGACAACAACAAGGCGGGGGATGTACAACTGGCGGCCAGACCTACCTACGAGTTCAGCGATGAAGGGATGCCCGTTCATCCCGGCCGGGGCAGCCACGGATCTTTCCACCGGGACGACGCCCTGGTTCCCCTCATCATAGCCGGGGTTGAAGAAGAAAAAATCCCACAGTTCCTGCGGGAACATCCCCTGATAATTGACGTGGCGCCCTTTATTCTCCAGCATTTCCAGGTCGAGTGTGCTCCCTGTAACTGGGGGCGGGAGGTGCGCTGGCAGCGGGGAGAGAGCTGCCAGGCGAGATTTTGATTCTCTGGCAACGGCGGAGCATTGAGATAAATACTCCGCGGGGCAGGGCTCAGAAGATAAACTATCTTCAGGCAGGGGACAAGGACCCGCCTCTCCTTAGTCAGGGCCATGGTCCTCGCTGCTCCCTCGGCGCTTACGCCGCCGGTGGGAGGATTTTTCCGCCGTCCTCTCCTGCCTGTCCTGGCACTGCGTCTCTTTGCTTTTTCTCCCCCCTGCAGCTTCTTTTCTCTTTCCCTCCTGCCGGCCTCTTTTTGCCGGCGGCGAAGAATGGGTGCGGCAGTTACAATCATACCTGAAAAAGAAGAAAAATCGCCCTACCGCCAGTTTAACTTGCTCTGCCTGGAGTTTTTCACCAGCCTCTCATGTTGAATATATTGTATACACCGGCCGTGCGGGTTGCCAAAAAAGGAAGAGTCCTATTATTATAAAAAAGAGTGTGGCGAAACGGAGGTATTTCTCTTGCAATTTACCAAAGTTCACGGACTGGGTAACGACTTTGTCCTGGTGGATTGCACGCGCCAACCCCATCTACCCGTGGACAGAGACGATTTGCTGGCGGAAGCAGCCCGGCGTATCTGCCACCGCCATTTCGGGGTGGGTGCGGACGGGCTGGTTCTGATTTTACCGTCAGAAAAGGCGCATCTGCGGATGCGGATTTTCAACCCCGACGGTAGCGAACCCGAAATGTGCGGCAACGCTATTCGCTGTTTTGCCCGTTACGCCTATGAAAAAGGCCTGGTTAAGGAAGAAGAGATCACAGTGGAGACACTGGCCGGGATTATTCGGCCCCGGGTTGTGGTCCAGGACGGAAAAGTGACGGGCGTGCGGGTGGATATGGGGGAACCGCGACTGGAACGTCACCTTATTCCCATGAACGGTCCTCCCGGCCGGGTTGTCAACGAAGTGCTGGAAGTGGAAGACCGCTCCTACCGGGTGACGGCTGTGTCCATGGGTAATCCCCACTGTGTAATCTTCACCGACGACGCATCTGCCGTGTCCCTCGCGGAAGTGGGACCGCTCATAGAAAATCACCCGGCTTTTCCTGCTCGTACCAACGTGGAGTTCGTTCAGGTGGTCAATTCCCAGGAAATTATCATGCGGGTCTGGGAGCGGGGAGCGGGGGAAACCCTGGCCTGCGGAACCGGCGCCTGTGCTTCAGCGGTGGCGGCGGTTCTCAACGGGTACACGGGGCGGCGGGTAACGGTGCATCTCGCCGGCGGCGACCTCTTGATCGAATGGGAGGACAACAACCACGTTTATATGACTGGCCAGGCGGAATTCGTATTTACCGGTGAACTGCTGATAGAGCCGTATTAAGTTGACCAATAAAATTTGATCTGGAGGTTGGTGATTTATGGTTCAAGAGGCACGCCGAATTGCGCAATTGCCACCTTATCTTTTTGCCCGGATTGAGAAGAAAATCGAAGCGGCCAAAGCCCAGGGGGTTGACGTCATCAGTTTAGGGATAGGTGATCCCGACCGGCCCACTCCCCGTCATATTGTGGAAAAGTTGGTAGAGGAAGCCTGGAATCCGGAAAATCACCGCTATCCTTCCTCGGCTGGAATGCTTTCTTTCCGGCAGGCGGTGGCCGAGTATTACAAAAATAGATTCGGGGTAGAGCTGGATCCGGCCCGGGAAGTGGTATCCCTTATCGGTTCCAAAGAGGGGATTGCTCATATCTCTTTCTGCTATCTCGACCCCGGCGACATCGCTCTCATTCCCGATCCTGGCTACCCCGTGTATGGCATCGGAGCCATGCTTGCCGGCGCAACTCCCTACATCATGCCGCTGAAGCCGGAAAACAACTTCCTCCCCGATCTCAAAGCTATTCCCGAAGAGGTAGCCCGCAAAGCCAAACTCATGTTCTTGAACTACCCCAACAATCCCACGGGAGCCATTGCTGACGAGAGCTTCTATAAAGAAGTAATCGAGTTTGCCAAGGAATACGATATTATCGTTTGCCACGACGCCGCTTACCAGGAAATTGCCTTCGATGGTTACCGTCCGCCCAGCTTCTTAGAATTCCCCGGGGCAAAAGAAGTGGGGATAGAATTTGGTTCCTGCTCCAAGTCGTACAACATGACTGGCTGGCGGATTGGCTGGGCGGTGGGGCGGGCAGATGTAATCGATGCCCTGGCCCGCATTAAATCTAACATCGACTCCGGTGTTTTCCAGGCCGTTCAGTATGCCGCCATTGCTGCCCTTACCGGTCCTCAGGATTGCACCCGGGAAATGAGTGAAGTTTACCGGGAGCGCCGGGACATCGTCATTGAAGGATTTAACAGCATGGGCTGGAACCTTAAACCCCCCAAGGCTACCATCTACGTTTGGGCGCCGGTACCGAAAGGGTACGATTCCATCTCCTTTGCCGAACACGTTTTTGAAAAAACCGGGGTGGTCATAACTCCGGGCAACGGTTACGGCCAGCACGGAGAAGGTTTCTTCCGCATTGCTCTTACGGTAGAAAAAGAGCGGCTCATCGAGGCTATTGAGCGGATGAAGAAAAACCTTGGACCTTTTGAGTTTTAAACCTCGTTGTATTCTGACCGCCTTTAGTGGGGCGGTCTTTTTTGTGTTTCTGGGCTTTCTGAACCGTGGTAAGTAAAAATTTAAATTATCAGGGAAATTTTTCTGGGTAAAGAAGGAAAATTGTCGAGATATGTTGAAACTAATTACTAGTTAAACTAGTTAGCAAATACCATATCCTGGAGGTAACGGGCTCGATGGGACGGTATATTGAGATTGGGACTGGGTTGGCCCAGAGAACGGACTCTTACGAAGCGGGGCGGGAAGCAGCCAGAATGGCTTTAAGCCAGATAGAAAATTTCACCCCCCGAATCGCTTTTGTTTTTGCCGGCTCCCAGTATGATTACCCGCTT
Organism: Eubacteriales bacterium; assembly: GCA_030446285.1. GTDB lineage: Bacteria > Bacillota > JASUSC01 > JASUSC01 > JASUSC01 > JASUSC01. Next base: position 7,218 of record JASUSC010000045.1, read on the forward strand.
ATGTTGAAGGGAATCAGGGAAGTCTTGGGACCAGAGGTGCCGGTGGTAGGGTGTTCGACGGCAGGAGAAATTAACCAGGGCTGGCGGGAAGGAACGGTAACAGTCACCGTCTGGGCTTCTCCTTATCTGAATGTCCGGGTGGGAATAGGTACTAATTTGAGTGAAGACTACTTCAACGCTTTTGAAGAGGCGGTAGAGAGTACGGGGTTAAAAAAGTTATTCCATTCTGTTGAAGGAGTGCCCCCCGGCTACACCACCCCCCTGGAGTACACCAGAAAGAGCTTTGTCATCGTCTTTTTGCCGGGGGAAACCGGCCAGAAACGTTTTTATAACTACAACTTTATTGAGCTTCTGCGCAAGAAAACCATGAACACCCTCCCCCTTATTGGCGGCTGTGCTGGTCACAGCCTGTACTCGGAAAAAACTTCCCTTTTCTACAATGAACACGTGCTCACTGATGCCGCCATCCTGGTGCTGGTAGAAAGCTACTTGAAGTTTTCCGTTTCCCTCTTCCACAACTTTGTTCCTACCGAACAGAGAGCCTTGGTCACCAAGGCTCGGGAATACATAATCGAAGAAATAAATGACCAGCCGGCGGCGCCGGAGCTGGCTCGGATTTTAGGCATTCCCTACGAAGAACTGGAGAAGAGACCCATTGACCATTTTTCCCGTAACCCTTTCGGGCTGTGTGATGTTTACGGCAACTACCACCTTTTTTGTGGGACTAGAGTGACCCCAGAAGGTTGGGTTGAATGTACCCGGCGGGTGTTCAGTGGTCTTTCCCTGGTGGTCATGAAAGCTGCTGAGCAGGCTACTATCTTTGACCGTTTTCTCAGCCGGGCTATCCGCAAGGGGAAAATCGCTTCTCCTGTTCACTTTATGTACTTCCCCTGTGTTTTTCAGAAGAACTTCTGGCCTGACCGGGAGGAGAAGTTTCTCATCCCCCTTCATGATGAATGGCGGCGGGTGCCCGCTACCGGCTTTTTCACCTTCGGTGAGGTGGGGGTAAACGACGAAGGAGTGCCCCAGCTTTGCAATTTCTCCACTTCGCTCCTGGTGCTTGGGGATGAGTTTAACGACGCTACCCAGATAGCCATGAACCACCAGCGTTTGTACGATGAGCTCAGTAGCGTCTATGAATTGAGCAATATTCTCAGCTCAACTCTTAACTTTAACTTTATCGTGAATAAAGCAGTGGAAATGGCCGGCAGATTTTTGCGGGCCGACGGCTGCCTCCTTATGCTGATTGAAAACGAAGACGGCCAGGAAGTGGTGCGGGTCTTAGCTGCCTACGGGATAGCAGACAAACGCCTGTTGCGCAACCTGGAAATGAAAAGCACTTTTCCCTATCACATTGCCATTACGCAAAACAAAGCCCTCATCAGTGAAATGGGGGAGAGCCATTATTTGTCCTGTCATTTGAGCCGGCTGGTCCAGGCCCGCTCCCTACTGGGGGTGCCTTTGAAGCTCAGGGGCCGGGTGGTGGGTTCTGTGGTGGCTTTCCACCGGCAGAAAAACTTCTTTACCCAGCAAGACTTAGAATACTTGGAAATGATGGCTCACCACATCAGCGCTGCCGTTTCCAATGCCCGCCTGTACCGAGAAGCTCGAGACATGTACCGTCGGGACGGCCTTACGGGTCTCTACGAGCACAACTACTTCATGCGCTTGCTGCAGAGAATCATGGGGCAGGCGGAGTGCCGGGGAGAGAAACTTTCCCTACTGATGATTGACCTGGACAACTTCCGTCGGATTATCGATGGCTATGGTTTGGATTTAGCCAGCAGGGTTTTAATTGCTACGGCGGAAATATTAAAGAGGAATACGGGGAAAAAGGATTTGCTCTGCCGCTACTGGAGCGACGGATTTTTCGTTCTTCTCCGGGGGGCTGACAGGGAAAAAGCGGTGCAGGTGGCGGAGAAGATAAGAGGGGAGATTGCCGCTTTGAAGATTACCGTGCGCGGCGAACCCATTTCCCTGGGATTAACGGCTTCCATCGGTGTTGCCACTTTTCCCGACGATGCTAGGACGCCCCAGCATCTCATTGACCGGGCGGATCGGGCCATGTACCGGGTGAAGCGCGCCCTGAAGAATGAGGTAGGGGTTTACGTTTCGGAGATTCAACGCCTGAAAAAAACGCTGTCCAACCAGGAGCGGGCTCTCCTGGACACGATAAAGATTATGCTCCAGCTTCTCAACTTCCGCGACCGCTATACCTGGGAGCATAGCTGTCAGGTAGCCGAGTACGCGGAAAAACTGGCCCGGCGGATTGGCCTGGACGAGGAAAATATTTTCTGGATCAAGTTGGCGGCTTACCTGCACGATGTAGGGAAAATTCACATTCAGCCGGAAATTCTGAATAAAGCCGGTGCTCTTACCGACGAAGAATGGGAGGCTATCCGCTTGCATCCGGTAGTAGGTGCCAACCTGTTGGATTCTATCCAGGGGTTGAAGAGAATTGTCCCCGTGGTTTATCACCACCATGAACGGTACGACGGCAGGGGGTACCCAACGGGTCTGGCCCGGGAAGAAATTCCCCTGGAAGCTAGGATTCTCACTTTGGCCGACAGTTTTGATGCCATGATGAGCAACCGTCCCTACCGGCGCTGCCGCACCCTTTCCTGGGCGGTAGAAGAGATTCGCCGCGAACGGGGCAACCAGTTTGACCCCTATCTCGCCGATGAGTTTCTCGAGCTTATCACCCGTAAATAGGAAATTTAAGGCAGTACCAGGAATAAAAACCCCTTTTTCCGGCCATCTTATGGGAAGGACGGAAAAGGGGGTTTTTGCATGCAACTGGCACCGGGTACTAGGGCAATTATGGCCTATTTTGCCAGCGAAGGCAGAGCCGAAAAGGCAGCTGCAGCTCTCCGGACGGCGGGGTTTGAAGAAGTGCAGGTAGAACACATCAGCCGTTACGGCGAAAGTCGGGACCGGGAGATGAACAATCCCGTGGCCGGGAGGGCCGAAGCTCTCACCGGGTTAACGGTGTACGGCGAGGGTATGGACCGCTTTGAGGACAACGACGTCAGGGCTTTAATGGCTGCCGATCCTGGGAACAGCGGGATGGCTGCCCATAACTACGGCTTGGCTGGAAATAAACCTTATCTTCTCGCGCTGTTGGTGCGGGAAGAGGAGGCGGAGAAGGCGGTGCGGATTATCCGGGAACATGGAGGTATGGTGTGAAAAAAGGGGGGGAAAGGCGGTGGTTAGAGAAGAAAGAGACCAGTTTCCCGAAAAAAGAGGGAAAGAAATTCCGATTTTTCCGCCCCGTCGGGTGCGGGCTTTTTTCAGCGACTATGTGGGCAGTTACGAAGAAGCCCTGGAAGTGCTGGAAGAAAAAACTGAACCGGAAGAAGAGGATTCCCTTTTTCCTTACGGCCGCAAATAAGGGAAAAAATTGTTGTCAGGGTTTTTTTTTTGTGATAAAATCTTACCTGGCTGTTATTACGCACGCTTCCGGACTTTTTCAGGGGTGCTCGCTTATGAGCGGGTCCTGGGGAAGGAAGAAGGAGGCGGAGGTCAAACCACCGGGAGAGAGGAGGTGAAAGCCGTGGCGGTAGTTACCATGAAGCAGTTGCTGGAGGCCGGGGTCCATTTCGGTCACCAGACACGGCGCTGGAATCCTAAAATGGCTCCTTATATCTTTACCGACCGAAACGGTATTTACATAATTGACCTGCAGAAAACCGTCCGGATGGTAGAGGAAGCTTATAATTTTGTGCGCCAATTGGCCAGCGAAGGGAAGACCATCCTCTTTGTTGGTACCAAGAAGCAAGCCCAGGATGCCATCAAGGAGGAAGCCGAACGCTGCGGCATGTTTTATGTCAACCAGCGCTGGTTAGGGGGGATGCTGACCAACTTCCCCACCATTAAGAAGCGCATCGAACGGTTGAAAGAGCTGGAACGCATGGAAGCCGACGGCACCTTCAGCGTTCTGCCCAAGAAAGAGGTAGCGCGACTTCAGCATGAGAAAGAAAAGCTCCAAAAGTATCTGGGCGGAATCAAAGAAATGAAAGACCTGCCCGATGCTCTTTTCATCGTCGACCCGCGCAAGGAGAAAATTGCCGTAGCCGAGGCCAGAAAATTAGGTATTCCCATTGTGGCTATCGTTGATACCAACTGCGATCCTGACGAAATCGACTATGTAATCCCCGGCAACGACGACGCTATTCGGGCGATAAGACTTATTACTTCCAAGATAGCCGATGCTGTTCTCGAAGGCAGACAGGGGCAGGATCAACAGGTGGAAGAATAAAGTAGGGGCGGCCGTAAGGGTAATGCAACCCTACGGCCTTTTTTCTTAAAAAATACAACGCAGAAGGGGGTCTGGTAGTTGTGATTACGGCAGCGATGGTAAAGGAACTGCGGGAACGCACCGGCGCGGGGATGATGGACTGCAAGAAGGCTCTGGAAGAGACCGGGGGGAATATGGAAAAGGCCATCGAGTATCTGCGGGAGAAAGGGCTGGCTGCTGCTGCCAAGAAAGCCGGTCGGATTGCGGCGGAAGGCTTGGTCCAGGCTCTCGTGCTGGAGAACGGTCGCCTCAGTGCTATGGTGGAAGTGAACTGCGAAACCGATTTTGTGGCCAAAACGGATGAGTTCCGTTCTTTTGTCATGGACATCGTCCGGCAGGTAGCGGAGAAAAACCCGGCCGATGTGGAAGAGCTGCTCAACCAGCCTGCTCTCACCGATCCGGCCAAAACGGTGCGGGACCTGGTGACAGAGAAAATTGCCCGCATTGGGGAAAACATGTCGGTGCGGCGTTTTGCCAGGTATGAACTGGCAGGGAACGGCTTAATCGATGCCTACCTGCACATGGGCGGAAAGATCGGTGTTCTGGTGCAATTGGAGACGGACAGGGCCGACATTGCTGGCAAAGAAGAGTTTAAGGCCCTGGCCAGGGACATCGCCATGCAGATTGCAGCGGCCCGGCCCGAGTATATCAAGCGTGAGGATGTACCGGCCGACGTAGTGGCCAAGGAGAAAGAAATTCTCAAAGCCCAGGCTTTAAACGAAGGCAAACCTGAACATATTGCTGAAAAGATGGTAGCCGGGCGTCTGGAGAAATTCTTCAAAGAGGTTTGCCTGCTGGAGCAGCCCTTTATCAAGGATCAGGATATGAATATTTCCCGACTCCTGGCGGAGAAGGGCAAGGAACTGGGCGGCGAAATCAAGGTGACGCGCTTTGCCCGCTTCGAGATGGGAGAAGGGCTGGAAAAACGGAAAGACAATTTTGCGGAAGAGGTGGCGGCGCAGCTGAAAAGTTAAGGGAAGAGAAAAAAGAGGACACTGGCCTGGTGTTCTCTTTTTTTAAAAATTTTTTTCTGGGAAAAGGATTTTTCAGAAGGTTGTAGAAAAACTAATTGGCAGGAGGTAACACACCGGGAATGACCAAACCGAAATTCAGGCGGATCGTTCTCAAACTGAGCGGTGAAGCTCTGGCCGGTGAAAAAGGATACGGTATAGATCCTACGGTAGTCGATTCGATAGCCCGCCAGGTAAAAGATATCCACGAACTGGGTGTGCAGGTGGCGATCGTAGTGGGTGGAGGCAATATCTGGCGGGGAGTGGCCGGAAGCAACAAAGGAATGGATCGGGCGACGGCGGACTACATGGGTATGCTGGCTACGGTGATCAACGCCCTTGCCTTGCAGGACGCTCTGGAAAAACACGGGGTTGATACCAGGGTACAGACGGCCATTGAAATGCGGGAAGTAGCCGAGCCTTATATCCGGCGAAGGGCTATTAGACATTTGGAAAAAGGCCGGGTGGTCATTTTCGGCGCCGGAACCGGCAACCCCTATTTTTCCACGGATACTACGGCGGCTCTGCGGGCGGCGGAGATTGAAGCCGAGGTCATTTTGATGGCCAAACAGGTTGAGGGGGTGTACGACAGCGATCCCCGGACCAACCCGGATGCGCGTCTCTTCCGGGAGCTGTCTTACATAGATGTTCTCAATATGGGTTTGGGAGTAATGGACTCCACGGCAGCATCTCTTTGCATGGACAATCGGATTCCGTTAATTGTTTTCAACTTGAAGCAAGAGGGGAATATCAAAAAAGCCATCTTGGGAGAAAGTATCGGCACCATCATCGGAGGTGAGTTTCTGAATGCATGACCAAGTAATTGCCGAAGCGCGGGAAAAGATGGAAAAAGCGTGCGAGATATTGCGCAAAGAGCTTATCACTCTGCGGGTAGGGCGGGCAACACCAGCTTTGCTGGAAAAAGTCATGGTGGATTATTACGGTGTCCCGACGCCGGTTAACCAACTGGCTAAGATTTCTGCTCCGGAACCGCGGCTTCTGGTGGTGGAGCCGTATGATAAAAGCGTGATCAACGGGATAGAAAAAGCTATTCTCAAATCAGAATTAGGTTTGACTCCCAATAATGACGGTAATATAATCAGAATAGTCATTCCCCAGCTTACTCAGGAACGGCGAAATGAACTGGTCAAATTCGTTCGCAAGAAGGCGGAGGAAGCCCGGGTTGCGGTGCGTAACGTTCGCCGGGATGCCAACGACCGCCTGAAGCAACTGGCTAAAAACGGCGAAATTTCCGAGGACGAAAGCAAGCGAGCCCAGGAAGAGGTTCAGAAGCTGACGGATAAATATATCCACACCATCGACGATCTTCTGGAGAAGAAAGAAAAAGAAATCATGGAGGTTTAAAAGCTGGCATAAGTAAGATGGTGACGGCAGTGGACTGGCTGGAACTGGCGGGGTTACCCTTGGAAGAGGCCATGGCTTTTATCAAAAAGGCGGGTGACTATCAGGTGGAGGTTATCCTTCTCCGGCCTGATAGGGAGATAGAGCTTGTGGGTAGCCAGCGGGTTGTTCAGGTAAGACCTGCCGGCCCAAGGAGACTGCAGGTTATTACAGCCGGTGATCTTTACGAAAGGGGGTGTAAGAATGGCATACAGAATTACTGATGAGTGCGTGGCTTGCGGTACCTGCAAGGACGCTTGCCCCAACGATGCCATTGAAGAGGGTGACATCTACAAAATCAACCAGGATGCTTGTGTGGAGTGCGGCGCCTGCATGGAGGCGTGCCCTACGGGTGCCATCGTAGAAGAGTAATTGACCAGCATCCCCCTCGCCAGAGGGGGTTTATTTTATTATTTTTCGTGCCTTATTATTTCGTGGCGAGAAGAAAAAGGCGTTTTCTTCCTGACTGGCTAATGGTATGATTAATGGTGAAATGGTCTGTTGCCCAGATTGTCGTTAGCGGAGAGGAAAAGATGATCACAAAATTGCTCAACTGGCTGCGGATGCCGCGAAGGAAGAATAGGGGCGTTGAAGCTTTGCGCAAAAAAATAGACCCGGCCCGCTTGCCGGTTCACGTGGCCATTATAATGGACGGGAACGGCCGCTGGGCCGCCCGCCGGGGGTTGCCCCGCTCGGCAGGACACCGGGCTGGGGTAGAGTCCCTGCGGGAAACGGTGGAGCTCTGCTGTGAGCTGGGGATAAAATATCTTACCGTCTACGCTTTCTCTACGGAAAACTGGAAGAGACCGGCAGAAGAAGTGAACACTCTTATGAATCTCCTGGTGGAGTATTTAGAACGGGAGTTGCCCCGGTTGCAGGAGCAGGGTGTCCGCCTGCATCCCATCGGGCGGCTGGAAGACCTGCCTCCTCACGCTCGGGAGGCTTTGGCGAAAGCGGTAGCGGTAACGGCCGCTAACGACAGACTGATTCTGAATTTGGCCATCAACTACGGCGGCCGTGATGAAATAACTCGGGCAGCCCGTCGCATTGCCCGTGATGTTTGTCAGGGTCGGGTGAAAATAGAAGAGATCGATGAACAGTTGGTGGCCTCTTATCTGGACACCGCTGGGCAGCCCGATCCCGACCTCCTGATCCGGTCGTCAGGGGAACAGCGAATGAGCAATTTTTTGCTCTGGCAATCGGCTTATACCGAGTTCTGGCTAACCCCTGTATTCTGGCCGGACTTTCGCCGCCAACATTTGCTGGAGGCCATCGTTGCCTACCAGCAGCGGCAACGTCGCTTTGGCGGTCTCGGCAATAATCAGACGGAGAAAAATTAGGAGCTGATGGAATTGCTGCTTTACCGGGTAATAAGTGCGGTCGTAGGAATTCCTCTGTTGCTTTTTTTCCTCTGGCAGGGAGAAGAAATCCTCCTGTTAGCTTTATCGCTGCTCATCTTTTTAGCGATGCGGGAAATAAGATATCTCCTGGAGAAGAGCGGAATTAAAATTTTTTTTGTTCCGGCATTGGTTGGAGCGTGGCTTCTTCTCTGGGGAAGTGGGTACGTCGGCTGGCCTTTATCCCCTCTTGTGGCGTTGGTGGTTGCGGCGGTTTTAGCGATGACAGTTTTTTACTTTCCCCGGGTTACTATAGCTGAAGTGGGGGGAACCCTTTTGGCCATCTTTTATGCTGGCTGGACTCTGACCCATTTTTATTTGCTCCGCCAGGGCGAGGACGGTTTTGCCCGCCTCCTTTTCCTGCTGGTCACCATCTGGACTACTGATATTATGGCCTATTTTATCGGCAGAGCGGTGGGGCGCCACAAACTGGCGCCTCCCTTGAGTCCTGGTAAAACCTGGGAAGGATTGCTGGGCGGGATGGCAGGGGCCGTGGTGGCGGCGGAGATTTTTAACCGGTTCCATCCCGTAGGAAGCACAGGCGAAGTTATCACTACCGCAGCCCTGATAGCGTTTCTGGGACAGGTAGGGGATCTTTTTGAGTCAGCGTTAAAACGTATGGCTGGCGTCAAAGATTCGGGACGGCTTATTCCTGGTCACGGCGGTGTCCTCGACCGGTTTGACAGCCTCTTTTTTGTCCTCCCCCTTTTTTATTA
>JASUSC010000046.1 GCA_030446285.1 Eubacteriales bacterium
GCGAGCAAAAGGCGTATTATAAGCTTTTTAAATTTATCTCAGAAAATCCGGAGGCGGTAACGACTAATTTTACTATTTCGGAGCTGGCAGAGTTAGTTAAACATGAGGATGAGTTTAAAAATTACAAGCTGGAAGAAATTTTTGCTGAGGGTCGCGGGCAGTATATTGATGGAATAAGTTACTGGATTTTAAACGAAAAAGCTATTCAAAATATTAGGGAAAAGTTAAAATAGTTAATCAAGTCATACGTGGGTAGAAAGGGGCGGCGCTGCGCTTAATCGGAGCGGTCTAGATCTTGACACGGACATTTTTTTCGGAAAGGTTGCCAAGATTGGCTGTTTTGTGGTATACTGTGCATGTGATGTGCTATCACGAGCTTTTGTTCCAAAGAGTGGGGAATCCCCACTCTTTGCTGTTATTTAACAGTTCCAGTCCTGCAAGGCAGGGTCCTGGTGGGGATACTATAAATCCAGAAGTGAATTTATCTTTGGAGGGATTGCGGTGAACAAAGTTAGCCGGCGGGTAATGGAGATGGCTGCCCCTCTGGCCAGCGAGTTAGGGCTCGAACTGGTGGATGTGGAATATGTCAAAGAAGGAGGCAGTTGGATTTTACGCCTCTTTATCGACAAGGAGGGCGGGGTGAGCCACGCCGATTGTCAGGCCCTGTCTGAAAAAATCGACCCCCTTCTTGACCAGGAAGATTTGATACCTCACTCTTACTTTTTAGAGGTTTCTTCTCCCGGCATTGAAAGACCCTTGAAAAAGAAGGAAGATTTCGACCGTTACCGGGGTTCCCGGGTTAAGATAAAAACTTTTGCCGCAATAGGTGGCCAGAAAAACTGGACCGGCATCCTGATGGGAACGGAAGAAGGAAACGTGGTGCTTACTGTGGATGAAAAACGGGTCCTTATCCCGCTTGATCAGGTGGCATCGGCCCGGCTGGCACCGGAGTTTTAGTTCAACGCGGTGAATAAAGCGAGGGGGTCCCTGTATGAATGCCGAATTAATTCAGGCGCTGAAAGATATAGAGCGGGAAAAGGGCATTTCCATGGATACCCTTATCGAAGCCCTGGAAGCGGCAATGCTTTCCGCTTACAAGCGGAATTTTGGCTCTTTGCAAAACGTGAGTGTTCACATTGACCGCGAGACGGGGGACATAAAAGTTTACTCCCAGAAAACGGTGGTGGAAGAGGTAACAGATCCCCGGACGGAGATTTCCCTGGAAGAGGCGCGGAAAATTGATCCCCGCCTCAATCCAGGCGATGTGGTGCGGCGGGAAGTTACTCCCCGGGAGTTTGGACGGATCGCTGCTCAGACCGCCAAACAGGTGGTGGTGCAGCGTATCCGGGAGGCTGAACGGGGGGTCATTTACGAGGAATTTGCCAGCAGAGAAGGAGATATTATCACCGGCATTGTCCGGCGTAGCGACCAGCGCAATGTTTACATTGACCTGGGAAGAACGGAAGCCATTTTAACTCCGGCCGAACAGATGCCGGGTGAAGAGTACCGTCCTGGGGACCGGATAAAAACCTACATAGTAGAGGTGAAGAAGACCACCAAAGGGCCGCAGATTATTCTTTCCCGGACCCATCCTGGTCTCCTCAAACGCCTGTTCGAACTGGAGGTGCCCGAAATTCACGAGGGAATTGTGGAAATTAAAGCAGTAGCCCGGGAGGCTGGCAGCCGTTCGAAAATAGCGGTTCACTCCCGGCATGAGGATGTTGATCCGGTAGGTGCTTGCGTAGGCCCCAAAGGTAGCCGGGTTCAGGCTATAGTCAATGAGTTAAAAGGGGAAAAAATCGACATCGTTCGCTGGAGTCCGGATCCTTCGCAGTTTGTTGCCAACGCCTTGAGCCCTGCTAAAGTCTTGGCGGTAATGATCAATGAAGAAGAAAAAATAGCCCAGGTGGTTGTACCTGACTACCAGCTTTCCCTGGCAATAGGTAAGGAGGGGCAAAACGCCCGGCTGGCAGCCAAGTTAACAGGTTGGAAAATAGACATCAAGAGCGAATCCCAGGTAGAGTTTGTCGATGATGAAGAGTATGACCGGCTGATGCAAGAAGAAGGCGTGGCTGAAGACGGGACCGGTGATTACGAAGCTGATGACGGGGCTGAAGGGGAACTTGAAATAACTGAGAACGAAGAGAGTTAAGTGGACAGGAGTTCCCCGCAAAGGAGGGATTCCGTTGCGGCAGAAGAAGATACCGATGCGGATGTGTGTGGGTTGTCAGGCGATGAAACCCAAAAAAGAGTTGGTACGGGTTGTGAGAACTCCTGAGGGTGAAGTAGTCATCGACCCCACCGGCAAAAAATCGGGGCGCGGTGCTTACCTGTGCCCCGATGCTGCCTGCCTGCGTCAGGCAATGAAAGGAAAAAGACTGGAAAAAGCTCTCAAGCATCCAGTAGCTCCGGAAATTATTGAACAGTTACAGAAGGAGCTGGAAGGGAGCAGTGGCGAAGGAACTGTTTAATCTTCTTGGCCTGGCCCAGCGGGCTGGCAAGATAGCTTCGGGAGAAGCGGCGGTAAAAGAGGCTTTGCTTAGGAGAAAGGCCTGTTTGCTAATAATAACGGAAGATGCCGGGAAGAGCACTCGACGCAAGTTTGCAGGATGGGCCGAACGGGAAGGAATCCCGGTGTATTGTGCCGGTACCAGTTATGAGCTGGGACTGGCTCTGGGGCGAACTGCCAGAGTAATTGCAGCAGTAACTGATCCCAATTTTGCCCGGAGAATCGAACAACTTTTGCGCAGTAACAACGGTGAGGTAGAAGACTAAGGGGTGGTTTGATGGCAAAAATGAGAGTGTATGAGTTAGCAAAAATCCTGGGAACGGACAGCACCTCCCTCCTGAGTTTTATGGAGACTATTGGCCTGGGAGGGAAGAGCAATTTCAGTGCCTTGGATGATGAGCAGGTGGAAAAAATAAAGAAAGCCTGGGCGGAGAAGAAGGAGAAAAAAGAGGAGAGGGCTCCGGAAAAAGAGAAGAGGAAGACTGCGCCTGAAGCCGGGAGAAAACCGGAAGAGAAGGGCAAGATGGGAGCGCCACAGGCTGGTGAAGGGAGAGCAACTCAGGCTGGTCGGGAGCAGGTTAAACGCAAAGAGCCGCGGGAGAGAGAGCGACGGGAGCAGCGGCAGGAGAAGATTAAAATTCCTATGCGTGCCCGTCTTGAACCCCCTCGTCCTGAAACTAAGTCTGCTCAACCGCCTGGTCGTCAGCAGCCTTCCAGGCCTGTAGTGGAAGAGAAGAAGAGCGAAAAACGGGAAGAGAAAAAAGAGGCTGTGGCCAAAGTGGCAGCCCAGCCTAAAGGCAAGGAAACTGTTCATAAGGGAGCAAAAGAAACCACCCCGGCTAAGGCCCCGGCAGCCCAGCAACGTCCTGCCCGTCCTGCTCCGCGTCAGGAGCGAGGTCGGCCTTCCCCTGCTCCTGCTGAGCGACGGCGGGAACAGCGGGAAGAGGGACGTCCGGCCAAACCGGAACGTCCGCGTCGTCTCGAAATTCCCAAGCCGGAAGTTGTTCCGGAAGCCAGGAAAGAGCCGAAGAAAGGCTTACATATTGCTGCCAAGGATAAAGAGTTACGGAAGGACAAGAAGTTTGAGCTGGAAGAAGAACTGGAGAGCAAGCTGAGAAAGCCGGAAGAGAAGAAAGATAAGGAACCGCGTGAAGCAGAAGCGCCCAAACTGCCCAAAGAGATAGTAATTGGGGAAACTATTACGGTGCAGGAATTGGCCCAAAAAATGCACCGTTCGGCGGCTGAAGTTATTAAGAAACTCATGTCGCTGGGCGTGATGGCTACCATCAACCAGGAAATCGATGCGGAAACAGCGGAGATCGTGGCTGCCGAATACGGGATAGAGGTCCAGGTCAAGAAAGAAGACGTGGAAGAGCAGATTGCTGCCCTTTTTGAACAACCTGACGATCCGGCTGACCTGGTTCCGCGGCCGCCGGTAGTTACGGTCATGGGACACGTTGACCACGGTAAAACTTCCCTGCTGGACGCTATTCGCCAGACCAACGTTACCGCTACTGAAGCCGGCGGTATTACGCAGCATATAGGTGCTTATCAAGTGGAAAAAGATGGAAAGAAGATAACTTTCTTAGACACCCCGGGTCACGCTGCTTTCACTGCTATGCGGGCACGGGGGGCTCAGGTAACCGATATTGCCGTGCTGGTGGTAGCAGCCGATGACGGTGTCATGCCCCAGACGGTGGAGGCTATTAACCACGCCCGGGCGGCCAACGTTCCCATTATTGTTGCGATCAACAAGATTGACAAACCCGATGCTAATCCGGAGCGGGTTAAGCAGCAACTCACCGAGTACGGTTTAATCCCGGAAGAGTGGGGTGGAGATACTATCTGTGTCAACGTATCCGCCAAGACCAAGCAGGGGATCGACGAGCTTTTGGAAATGATCCTGCTGGTAGCAGAAATGGCGGAGCTGAAAGCCAACCCCAACCGCAAGGCCAAAGGGACCATTATCGAGGCGAAACTGGACAAGGGACGCGGACCTGTTGCCACGGTGCTTGTCCAGAACGGAACTCTGGAAGTAGGCGATCCCGTTTTCGCCGGGTTTGCCTATGGTCGTGTCCGGGCGATGATGGACTTCCAGGGTCGGCGGGTGAAAAAAGCCACGCCTTCTATGCCGGTGGAAGTGCTGGGGTTGTCTGACGTACCTCAGGCTGGCGACATCCTCTACGCGGTAGAGGATGAAAAGCTGGCCCGTCAGTTCGCCGAGAAACGCCTGGCCAAAAAGCGGGAAGAGGAAATGAAAGCTGCCAGCAGGGTTACTCTGGACGACCTTTTCAAGAAGATTCAGGAAGGCCAGGTGAAGGAACTCAACATAGTTATCAAGGCCGACGTCCAGGGTTCTGTGGAAGCTTTGCGGACCGCTCTGGAGAAACTGAGCAACGAAGAAGTGCGGGTGAACATCATTCACGGCGGCGTGGGAGCTATTTCCGAGACGGATATCATGCTGGCTTCTGCTTCCAACGCCATCGTTATCGGGTTCAACGTGCGGCCTGATGCCAACGCCCGCAAAGCAGCCGAAGCTGAAAAAGTGGATGTTCGACTCTACCGGGTTATTTACGATGCCATCGAGGACGTAAAAGCCGCCATGAGCGGTCTCCTCGAACCCGAATATCGCGAAGTCTTTGTGGGACGAGCAGAGGTCCGGCAGATTTTCAAAGTGCCCAAATTAGGTATTGCTGCCGGGTGCTATGTCTTAGAAGGTAAAATTACCCGCAACGCCCAGGTGCGCCTGATTAGGGACGGGGTAGTCATCCACGAAGGCCGTCTTGCTTCCCTGAAACGTTTCAAAGACGATGTCAGGGAAGTGATGCAAGGGTATGAATGTGGTTTGATGATCGAGAACTACAATGATATTAATGAAGGCGACATTATCGAAGCCTTCGTTATAGAGGAAGTAAAACGTAAACTGTAACGAGGTCTATACAAGGGGCAGGTGAAAAAGTATGGGCCACCGGGTGGAGAGAATTGCTGAAGAAATAAAAAAAGAAGTTGTTCAGATGATTCAAGAAGAGCTGAAAGATCCTCGCATCGGTTTTGTCACGGTTACCGATGTGGAGGTTTCATCTGACCTCCGGCATGCCAAGGTTTACGTCAGTATCCTTGGGTCGGAGGAAGAAAAGAAAAATACTCTTGCTGCTCTGCAGAATGCCCAGGGGTTCGTGCGCAGTGAGCTGGGTAAGAGAATCCCTCTTCGCTATACCCCTGAGATAACCTTTAAGTTCGACCCCTCCATTGAACACGGAGCGAGAATCATGGAGCTCCTGGAACAGATCAAGAGGGAAAGTCGGGAAAAAGAAGGGCCTGGAACGGAGCAATAGTTTCTGAGAAAGGGTAATTAAGTGATGGAGCAACAGAAGAACAGCAACGTGGGAGAAATTCTGGAAATTATAAAAAAGAGCAGAAAAATCGTCCTGGCCGGCCATGTGGCTCCGGACGGTGACAGCATTGGGTCATTGTTAGGGTTTTACGCCCTGCTGAAAACGATGAACCTGGAGGCCACGGTCATTTCTGAAGACCCTGTCCCTTCTACCTTTAGTTTTCTCGCCGGTTTTTCGGAAATAAGAGATCCCTCATTCTTTCCACCTGACGTAGACGTGGCGCTGGTGCTGGACTGCACCAGCCTAGCCAGGTGCGGCGAGAAGCTCTCTGCTTTACTGGCGGAAGTGCCGGTGGTGATTAACATCGACCATCACATAAGTAACTCTTATTTTGGTCACCTCAACTATGTGGACCCCGCAGCGGCGGCAACAGGGGAACTGGTGTACCGTTTTGTCCGGAAAGCGGGAATACCTTTCACACCAGAGATTGCCACTTGCATTTATACCGCTATAGCCGCGGACACCGGCTCTTTTAAATACGATAACACTTCGGAGCGGAGTCATGCTATTGCTGCCTACCTGATAAAAAAAGGAGTTCCCGTAGGGAAAATCAACACTCTGCTCTTTGAAGAGAAGCCGCTGGTTGGGCTCAAACTTCTGGGAGAAGCCTTGAAGACCCTGCAAACTACTCCCTGTGGCCGGGTGGCCTGGATGGAGATTGACCGGGAAACCATGCTCAGATTAGGGGCGACCGAAGAACATACAGACGGTATAGTCAATTATCCGAAAATGGTAGCCGGGGTAGAGGTAGGTATCCTCCTGCGGGAAGTTGACGAGAAACTGGTGAAAGTAGGATTGCGTTCCAAAGGCCAGGTGGACGTCAATCAGGTGGCGGCTGTTTTCGGCGGTGGCGGCCACCCGCGGGCAGCCGGTTTTGTCTGCCGGGGGAATCTGGCTCAAATTCGGGATGAGTTAATTAAGGTTGTTCTGGCTGCTCTGCCGGAGAGGGAGAAAGGGGTGGCAGAGGAAAAAAATGCCGGAGATGCTGACAGCGGGCTTTCTTAACCTCCTCAAACCCCCGGGGATGACTTCCCACGACGTGGTTGAGAAAGTCCGCCGTCTTTTTCCGGGGGTAAAAGCGGGGCATCTAGGCACCCTGGATCCCATGGCTTGTGGTGTCCTACCCATTGCTCTGGGTAAAGCGACCCGCCTCGTATCTTACCTGGAAAATACTGACAAAGAATACCGGGCGGAGCTAACCTTGGGGTTGGAGTCCGACACGCAGGATATCTGGGGTCAGGTCAGGGAGTCGGGAGATTGCCGTTTTTTGCGCGAGGAAAACATCCGGCGGGCTTTTGCCGCTTTTACCGGAACAATAACCCAGGTGCCGCCCATGGTTTCGGCGGTAAAAGTGCAGGGGAAAAAGCTGTATGAGTACGCCCGTCAGGGGCACGAGATAATTCGGCCTGCCCGCCAGGTGAGAGTGGAAGAACTGCGGATAGTTAAAATTTCCGGCCTGGGAGAAAAGTGTTGCCGGGTACTTTTTCATGCCCGGGTGAGTAAAGGAACGTATATTCGTACTCTCTGTGCCGATATCGGTAAGTATCTCGGTACGGGAGGGCTTCTTTCTTTCCTTCTGCGGACGAGAAGCGGTCCTTTTACCCTGGATCAGGCCGTGATGCTGGATGAAATCAGCAGGGACAAAATAATTGGTGTTTTGGCGGTGGTTGAAAAAATATTGCCAGTAGTCACTATTGATGAGAGCCTCTGTAACAGGGTTAAACACGGGCAAAAAATTCCCGGTGAGGCCCTCGGCTCAATGGCAGGAGAACGAGTAGCTGTTCAGGATGCAGAGGGTAACGTCGTGGCTGTATTAAAAAAAATTAGAGTTGAAAGCAAAGGGAAAACCTTCTGGCAGCCGGAAAAAGTTCTGGTTTAGGAGGACTGACATGCAGGTTTTAAATCGGCCGGAATTACTCCCCCCACACGAGAAAATAGTAGCGGCTCTGGGGAACTTTGACGGGCTCCATCGGGGTCACCGGGTGTTGCTGAAGGAGCTAATCCGCCTGGCCGGAGAGTTAAATGCCCGCCCGGCTGTCCTCACTTTTCATCCCCATCCTCTGGATGTTGTAAATCCTGCCAGTTCTCCGCCTTTGCTGTTAAGCAGAGAAGATAAACTTTCCCTTATGGCAGAAACTGGGGTCGAAATAGTTTTTGAGCTCCCTTTTACTCCTGATTTTGCCCGGATGGAACCCGAAGAGTTTATTACCCGGGTTTTAGTTGAGGAACTGGCGGTAGCGGGAGTAGTAGTTGGTTATAACTACACTTTCGGTGCTGCTGGCCGAGGTACGGCAGAAACTCTGCTTCAGGCAGGAGAAAAACATGGCTTTGTTGTCAAGGTTATCCCTCCCGTGAGAGCAGGGGATAGGGTAGTGAGCAGCACCTTAATCAGAAGTCTCCTCATTGATGGCCAGGTAGAGGAAGCGGCTCTTCTTCTTGGCTATCCTTATTTTCTCCGGGGCCAGGTGGTAAGAGGAGAAGAAATAGGGAGGAGATTGGGGTTTCCCACTGCCAATCTGGTACCGGATAAGAAAAAAGTAATTCCGGCCAACGGTGTTTATGCGGTCAGGGCCAGCTGGAAAGAGGATGGGAGGGAGGAAGTGCGGGAAGGTGTGGCCAATCTGGGTTACAAACCAACTTTCGGCCGCCAGCGGGAACGTCTCCTGGAAGTATATCTCTTTGATTTTTCCGGCGATCTTTACGGGAAAGATTTAAAAGTCGAATTCCACCATCGTCTGCGGGGAGAACGTTCCTTCCCTTCGGTGGATGAGCTGGTGGCTCAGATTGAAAAAGATGCAAAACTGGCCCGAGACTACTTCCGGCGGTAGCTTTATTTACAAATGACGACCTGTGTGATAAAATATCAAATAAACTCAGACGATAGGTCTGAGGCCAAAACTGGCAGGGCAAAGTATATTGCAAAACCACCGCGGGAGGGCCTTACCCCTTCAGGGGTAGAGAGGAAGTCAACTGTCAATTTTTCGGCTAAAATATAACCAAAAAATGGGGCGAAGGCCGGATTCCCGGCCTGTCCAGAGGTGAACCTCTGGCTAAGGGGTGCGATCCCTCCGGCGGCCGACTTGGCCAGGGGCGATTAAAATAGAAAAGGGGGGTGACAGGATGGCTCTCACCAGCGAGAAGAAAAGGGAGATTATTGAAAAGTATCAGCTCCATGACCGGGATACCGGTTCGCCGGAAGTGCAAATTGCCATTCTCACGGAGAGAATTAACTATCTGACCGAGCACCTCAAGCAGCACAAAAAAGATTTCCATTCCCGGCGGGGGCTGTTGAAGATGGTAGGTCAGAGAAGGGCCCTTCTGAACTACCTCAAGGCCAAGGATTTCGACCGCTACAGGGCCCTTATTGAAAAGCTGGGCCTCAGAAGGTAAGCGGGAGTGTTCCCGCTTTTTCCTTTGGTACTCCCGGGGACAACTCTTCCCGAAAATTTGTTGAGAAAGGAGGCTTATCGTGGATACCCCGGAGACAAAAATTTTAAGGCGCACAATTAAAGTGGGCGGCCGTGATCTCACGCTTGAGACCGGCCGGATGGCCAAGCAGGCCAACGGAGCTATTTTTGCCCGCTACGGAGATACTGCTGTTCTGGTTACCGCAACTTCCTCTAAAGAGCCGCGGGAGGGAATTGATTTCTTCCCGCTAACGGTTGACTACGAAGAAAGATTGTATGCCGTGGGTCGTATCCCCGGAGGTTTTATTAAACGGGAAGGCAAGCCGGGAGAAAAGGCCATCCTTGCCGCTCGGCTTATTGACCGGCCTATTCGTCCTCTTTTCCCCAAAGAGTACCGGAACGATGTCCACGTGGTAGCAACCATTACGTCGGTTGATCAGGACAATCCACCTGACATTACGGCTATCAACGGCGCTTCCGCTGCTCTCCACATTTCCGACATCCCCTTCCAGGGCCCCATTGGCGCGGTAATGGTGGGGCTGGTAGACGGAGAGTTTGTCATCAACCCGGTTCTCGAGCAGATGGAGAAGAGTCGGTTGCAGCTGGTGGTTGCCGGGACCAAAGATGCGGTTATGATGGTAGAAGCCGAAGCGGAAGAAGTACCGGAGGACGTCATTATCGAGGCCATAATGTTTGGCCAGGAAGAGGTTAAGAAAATAGCCACCTTCATCGAAGAGTTCCGGGAAGAAGCTCTCCAGTTAGGACTGGCCAAGCCCAAACAGGAAATTGTTTTGCCCGAGAAAGATCCGGTAATGGAAGAAGAAGTTTCAGCCCTGGCCAGAGAGAAAATAGAGCCGGCTATTCGGCGTTGCATCGCTGAGAGGTTGCCCAAGCAGGACCGGGAACGCTACTTTGAAGAAGTTATGAAGGAGATTGTCGCCGCTTTTGCGGAGAAGTATCCCGAGCAGGAGAATGAAATCCTCAAAATTGCCGAAAAGGTCCAGAAGGAGATCTTCCGCCGGATCATCGTTACCGAGAAAATCCGCATTGACGGCCGCGCTCTCAACGAAGTTCGTCCTGTTACCTGCGAAGTAGGAGTTCTCCCCCGTACTCACGGCAGCGCCCTCTTCACCCGCGGTCAGACTCAGATCCTGACAGTGGTCACTCTCGGGGCCCTGGGCGACGAGCAGATCCTCGACGACCTGGGGGTAGAGGAATCCAAACGCTACATGCACCACTACAACTTCCCGCCCTACAGTGTTGGTGAAGCGCGACCCATCCGCGGGCCGGGACGGCGGGAGATAGGACACGGTGCCCTGGCCGAACGGGCCCTGGAGCGACTCATTCCCTCTGAGGAAGAGTTTCCGTACACCATCCGGCTGGTTTCGGAGGTTCTGGAGTCCAACGGTTCCACTTCCATGGGTAGCGTCTGCGGCTGTACTCTTGCCCTGATGGATGCCGGCGTACCCATTAAGGCCCCCGTGTCCGGTGTAGCCATGGGCCTCATTAAAGAAGAGGATGAAGTGGCCATTCTCACGGATATTCAGGGTATCGAAGACCATCTGGGCGACATGGACTTCAAGGTAGCCGGCACCAAGAATGGAATCACAGCCCTGCAGATGGATATTAAAATTCCCGGGGTTGACAGGGATATTCTGGAAAAAGCCCTTCTCCAGGCCCGGGAAGGCCGGCTGTACATTCTGGAGAAAATGCTGGAAGTTCTCCCGGCTCCGCGCAAGGAGCTCTCTCCCTATGCTCCCAGGATTATTCACATCTGCATTGAGCCGGATAAAATCCGGAACATTATCGGTCCTGGCGGCAAGACTATTAAGCGCATAATCGACGAGACGGACGTGAAGATTGACATCGAAGATGACGGCCGTGTTTACATCTACGCTGTGGACATGGCCATGGGCGAGAAAGCCCTGAAGATGATCGAGCAACTAACCGCCGATGTGGAGGTCGGGAAGGTATACCTGGGTAAGGTTACCCGCATCGTGGATTTCGGAGCCTTTGTGGAAATTCTCCCCGGTAAAGAAGGGCTGGTTCACATTTCCCAGCTGGCGGATAAGCGGGTAGCCAAAGTTCAGGACGTGGTCTCGGTTGGCGACGAGATCCTGGTGAAAGTAATCAAAATTGACGAGCAGGGAAGAGTGAATCTGTCCCGCCGGGAGGCCTTGAAGCAGGAAAAAGCTAACACCTCTCCACCTCCACCACCTCCCAAAAAGGTAAGCAAAGTAAATAAATTCAACAAAAGACGGCCATAAACCCCCACGGTTTATGGTTTTTTTATTTATAGGAAAAAGGGGGAAGAAAAGATGTTGTTGGGAGCTCATGTTTCTATCGCCGGGGGGATGACGGCCATGCTGGGCCGGATGAAGGAGCTAGGGATCAAAACGGCGCAAATTTTCTCCCGCAGTCCCCGCGGCGGTAAGCCTAAACCCTTTGATCCCGAGGACCTAAAAAAATACCTCCGCCTGCGGGAGGAAGAGGGGATAGGCCCTATTATCGTTCACATGCCCTACGTTCTCAATCTTTCAGCCCCGGATGAGGAAGCTTTCCGGCGGGCAAAGGAGATGTTGGCCGAAGACCTGGCACGGTGTGACCAGCTGCAGGCGGAGTACCTGGTAGTTCACGGCGGCAGCCATCGGGGTAAAGGGGAAGAATTTGGCCTCAAGCGAATGGCGCAGGCGATAGTCGAGGTTCTGGTGGACTACCGGGGCAATTGCCAGATACTGCTGGAAAACACGGCCGGCAGCGGCCAGGAAATAGCCTACAGTTTTGCCCATCTTCGCTATCTCCTCGATGCTATCGATCATCCATCAGTTCACATCTGCTTCGATACCTGTCACGCTTTTGCCGCCGGCTACGATTTAAGGGCAGCCCCGGAAATAGAAAAAACCCTGGCGGAACTGGACCGGACGATAGGGCTTGCTCAGGTGAAAGTTATTCATACCAATGACAGTAAAAACCCCCTCCACTCCCGCAAAGACCGCCACGAACACATAGGCATGGGGTACATAGGGGAGGAGGGGTTTCGTACCCTTCTGCACCATCCTGCTTTCCAGAACGTACCCTTTATTCTGGAGACACCGGTAGATGAAAGAGGGGATTTTGCTTCTAACCTGGCCGTTTTGCGCCGTCTGGCAGAGACTTAGCCCTTGACTTGGCTTGGAACGTGAAGGCCGGAAAATGTTATGTCAACCTGAATTACAGGTAAACCCAGCCCATCGCTCAGGCTTGTTTTGATCTTTCGTTGGATGGCTCGCCCCAACTCAGGTAAGGAAAGTCCGAAGGGGAATGATTATTTCTCGCCATTCCTGATAAGCGACCAGCAGGGCCCGATGGCTTTTTCCGGTACCACTGGGGCCAGTGAGGGCAATGACCTCGAAGAAACGTTCGACTCCTTTTTAGTTTACATAATTACTATTATCGGAAGTTTAGATACGCTAAAAAAAGACTGAAGTAACCTGACAAACTGGCCTCGTATTTTATGTCTGTTCAATCAGTTCTTTGTTTGTTCAGTTCTTTGTTTGTTTCGCCTCCCTTCCCTGATGAGGAATATTCAACCACCGGGGACAATTTTCACACTCATTTTTACCCATTCCTTCACACGCTTCTTCTTCCAGACATTTGGTACAGATTTTTCCGCCATCCAGCAGGCAAACTCTCCCCAATAATACCACCTTCCTTCTTGGTGTTTTTCGTTTTCGAGCTAATTCTAATTTCCGTTATTTGTTCCTTTTGATAGAGTTCCACATGTTCTTATACCTGCGGATGAGATTCTGGGTCTTCCGAGCAACTTCGTCGGGATCAATTTTTTCTCTGGCCACACCGCTTTTCTGGGCTGCTGCCGCTACAGCGGCGGCCACAGCCGGGGCTACTTTTTCGTCGAGAGGACTGGGAATAATGAATTCTGGTGCCAGTTTATCGCGCTCTACCAGTTGGGCAATGGCATAAGCAGCGGCAATTTTCATCTCTTCGTTTATATCCTTGGCTCTGGTGTCCAGAGCGCCCCGGAAAATGCCCGGGAAGGCCAGGACGTTGTTAATCTGATTAGGGAAATCAGAACGGCCGGTAGCTACGATGGCGGCACCAGCGGCGAGGGCATCTTCGGGCATTATTTCCGGGATGGGATTGGCCATGGCGAAAATTATTGCCCGGCTGTTCATCGAAGCCACCATTTCCTGGGAAAGAACACCGCCGGCTGAGACACCGATGAAAACGTCGCTGCCTTCTATCACTTCTGCCAGCGAACCCCGCTTCAGCTCCCGGTTGGTGCAGCGGGAGATTTCTTCCTGGGCAGGATTTAATCCTTCCGCTCCTTCGTAAATGGCTCCGTTAATGTCGCACATAATTATATCCCGGGCTCCTGCTTGCAGAAGCAGGCGGGCAATGGCAATGCCGGCGGAACCGCTGCCGTTGATGATAATGCGTACCTGGGTGAGGTCCTTTTCTACCAGTTGCAGGGCGTTGATGAGACCCGCCAGGACTACTACGGCGGTACCGTGCTGGTCGTCGTGAAAGACAGGAATGTCCAGCTCTTCTTTCAGTTTCTTTTCGATGGCAAAACAGCGAGGAGCGGATATATCTTCTAAGTTAATACCGCCAAAGGAAGGGGCTATTGCTTTTATAACTTTGACGATCTCTTCCGGTTCCTGCGGGGCAAGGCAGATGGGGATAGCATCAACGCCGGCAAAAGCTTTGAAGAGGAGGGCTTTCCCTTCCATTACTGGCAGGGCTGCTTCCGGGCCGATATTCCCCAGTCCCAGCACTGCGGATCCGTCGGTAACTACGGCGACGGTATTTCCTCTGTTGGTGTAACGGAAAACGGCTTCGCGGTCGGAAGCTATCACCCGGCACGGCTCGGCCACGCCGGGGGTATAGGCGAGGCTCAGGTCTTCCCTGGTTTCTAATTTTACCTTGCCGATTATCTCGAGCTTACCCTGTTTTTCCGCATGCAATTTCAGAGCTGCTTCGCGAAAGGACTCAGGCATTTATATTTCTTCACTCCCTCTCGGTAAAAATCTCGGCCGTAACAGTCGTTGATAACGAAAAGAGGGAAATCTTCTACCGTCATACGGTAGACGGCTTCGGGTCCTAATTCCGGAAAGGCCACCAGTTCCATCTTTTTTATCTGCCTGCTGAGGAGGGCAGCAGCGCCTCCTACCGCGGCAAAATAGACACCACGGTACTTTTTTATTGCCTCCACCACTTCCTCACTGCGGGAGCCCTTGCCGATCATGGCCCGCATCCCGGCGGCTAGGAGGGCGGGAGTGTATTTGTCCATGCGGCCGCTGGTAGTAGGACCGGCTGCCCCTACCGCCCTGCCTGGAGGGGCCGGAGTGGGGCCTACGTAGTAAATCACCTGATCCTTCAGTGGGAAGGGTAGTTCTTCTCCCCGGGCCAGCATTTCCACTAAAATTTTGTGGGCTGCATCCCGGGCGGTGTAAATGACTCCGGAAAGGAGGACCCGGTCGCCCGCTGCCAGGTTCAGGGCTTCAGCTTCCGTAAAGGGTGCCTTTATTTTTTTCACCCCATGCCAGGCACTCCTTTCTCTTATAAGATGGCCTCTGCCGAACGGGTAGCGTGACAGCTTATGTTCACCGCCACCGGCAGACAGGCGATATGGGTGGGATGGGTTTCGATGTGAACGGCCAAGGCGGTTATCCGTCCCCCGAATCCCGCCGGTCCTATTCCGAGAGAGTTGATTTTGGCGAGCAGGTCTTCTTCTACACCGGCCCAGAAGGGGTCGGGATTTTTCGTTCCTACGGGACGGAGAAGGGCTTTCTTGGCCAGGTGGGCCGCCAGGGCGAAATCCCCTCCTACTCCCACCCCTACTACTATGGGTGGGCAGGGGTTGGGACCCGCTTTTTCTACCGTTTCCAGCACGAAAGAAATCATCCCCTCCAGCCCGTCGGCCGGCTTCAGCATCTTCAGAGCACTCATGTTCTCACTGCCGCCGCCCTTGGGCATTACCGTGATACGCAGGCGGTCTCCCGGCACCAACCTGGTGTAGATAATGGCGGGGGTATTGTCGCCGGTGTTGGTGCGCCGGATCGGGTCTGCTACCACCGACTTGCGCAGATAGCCTTCCAGGTATCCTTCGCGAACACCTTCCTGGACGGCGTCGTAGAGGAAGCCGCCTTCAATGCAGACGTCTTGGCCCAGTTCGATGAAAACAGTCACCAGCCCGGTGTCCTGGCAGAGGGGGATTTTTTCTTCGCTGGCCACGGCGGCATTTTCCACAAGCTGGGCGAGGACCTCCCGGCCGGCGGGCGAGATTTCTTTTTCCTGCGCAGCACGGAGGGCCCGCAGGACATCATCCCGCAGGCAGAAGTTACTTTGTTGACATAATATTTTTACTGTCTCCTTGATCTTTTCCCAGCCGATCTTCCTCATAAGCTTTTTCCGCCCGAACAAAAATTAATCTCTAATGCTTCTATTTTACTGCAAAAAGGAAAAAAACAAAAGCCTTTCCCGCCCGGAGTAGCTGTCAACTCCGAGTGGGAAAAATATATAAAA
>JASUSC010000047.1 GCA_030446285.1 Eubacteriales bacterium
ATGTCGATAAAATCAACAATTATTATCCCGCTCAGGTTGCGCAGCCGCATCTGCCGGGCAACTTCTCGCGCCGCTTCCAAATTGGTGGTGAGAACGGTATCGGCTAAACTCGTACTGCCCACAAACTTGCCGGTGTTGACATCGATTACAGTAAGCGCTTCCGTCTGCTCAATTACTATGTAGCCACCGCTTTTCAGCCAAACTCGGGGGCGGAGAGCTTTCTTTAGCTCCTCGTGAAGGCCGAAGGCGGCAAAGACATCGCCCCCGTCATAATAAAAAATGCGGCTCCGCCACTGGGGCCCAATAATTTCGGCCACTTCCAGTAATTTTTCGTATTCACTCTGGGCATCCACCACCACCCGGGTAACGTCTTCGCTCATTATGTCCCGCATTATCCGCTGGACAAGTTCCAGGTCCCGGTGTACCAGAGACGGGGCCTTCATATGCAGGGAACGCTGATAAATGCGCCGCCACAGCCGGGTTAACATTTCCACATCCCGTCTTAGCTCCTCCTCCGCCACTCCTACCGCCGCCGTGCGGACAATAAGACCGGCTCCAGAGGGTTTTAGCTGCACCGCCACTTGCCGCAGCCTTTCCCGTTCTTCTTTATCTTCAATGCGGCGGGAAACTCCCACGTGACTGGCCCCCGGAGTGAGGACCAAGTAACGCCCCGGCAGGTTGAGAGCAGTTGTCACCCTGGCCCCTTTGCCGCCAGCGGGTTCTTTTATCACCTGGACGAGAATTTCCTGCCCTTCCCGGACCAGATCGCTTATGTTAGGCTGATCTTTTTCCTCTTCACCGTCTTCACTCTCCCCGTTTTTTACCACTGCATCCCCGGCATAGAGAAAAGCTTTTTTCTCCAGGCCGATGTTGACAAAAGCAGCCTGCATTCCCGGCAGGACGTCTTCCACTCTGCCCAGATAAATGTTGCCTACCAAACGCTGGTAGTGCCGTTCCAGGTAGAATTCCACCGGCCGTCGGTCTTCTAAAACCGCCGCCCTGATTTCTCCTTCACCGCAGTGAATGATGATCTCTTTTTCCATGGGGAACACCCCGCAAA
The DNA here is from genome assembly GCA_030446285.1 of Eubacteriales bacterium. Lineage (GTDB taxonomy): Bacteria > Bacillota > JASUSC01 > JASUSC01 > JASUSC01 > JASUSC01. The sequence goes on from JASUSC010000047.1 coordinate 1,061, forward strand.
CCGAATTTACTTTTCCGGCCGGTAAACTTCCTGACAAAACTTACTGTCTAAGGGAGAAAGAAAATCACCATTTTCCTTAACATAGAGGGCGCTGCGAACTATCTTTTTTACCTTCTCCGCCTCAAGCCCCATTCCTGTTCCGGCCTGCACCACATCCTCCGGCCGAACGGTGACGTTTTTCCCCACGTCCACCAGCAGAAACAGTTCAGTTTCTCTCTCCATCTCTCCCTTTTTTACTTCTACCTTGTACAAGCCTGGACGGATGTCCACTTCCTTTTCTTTCCCGTCTTTTCCCTTTCGCCGTACCGGCAGTTGCTCTTTTTGCATGAGCTGGATTGCCGCATTTGCTGCCGTATCTTGCCCGGTGTCCCGGAGATAAAGGACGTAGGCGGCGGTATTGACGGCCGCCATGACCGGTTCGGCCTCCGGCCGCACCACTCCGAGACCCTTTACCTCCATTCCCGGCGGGCAAAAGGGGGCAATTCTGCCTACCACTTCCCGCGGCGAGAGGTTTTCCTCAAGCTCGAACTCCCCACACTCTCGTAAACCCTCAATCCCTAAGGGGAGGGGAGCAGCCAGGGAGAGACGGGGACGAGGATTGAAACCGGCGGAGAAAGTTAGGGGAAGTCCAGCCCGGCGGAAAAGCCGTTCCAGCAGGCGCTGCAGATCCAGGTGGGAGATAAAGCGGAGACTACCCTTCTTGGTGAACTCCAACCGGTAACGCGCCATCTCTCCCCCTCCCTTCTCCCTGCAATACCACTTCTACTCCCAGGGCAGGACAAACACCGCAGCCTGTACAGGCGGTAAATCTGCAGTCAGGGGTGGTAATGCCCTCCCAGGCTCGCCGGTTTTCAGCGATAAGAAACTTCTTACTCACTCCCGGGGAGATGTGATCCCAGGGGAGCGGGCTTTCCAGCGGAATACGACGGCACGCATAATACTCCGCATCAACGCCGGTACGACGGAAAGCTTCCTGCCAGAGGTCGTAACGGAAATGTTCTTCCCAGCCGTCGAAACGGCAGCCCAGCCGCCAGGCCGTCTCCAGCACATCACCCAGGCGGCGGTCGGCGCGGGCAAAAACCGCCTCTAAAAAACTGGTTTCCCCCCGGTGCCACTTGTACTCGATCTGGCGATGGCGAAGTTTGCGCTTCAAGTATTCCTGCCGGCGGCGAATTTCGGGAAGGGGTATCATGGGTTCCCACTGGAAGGGGGTGTGGGGCTTGGGAACAAAAGTAGAGGTGCTCACCGTTACCCTTACCCGCCGTGGCTGGGGTGCCTTCTCCTGACCGATGCGCAGAACTTTATAAGCCAGGTCGGCAATGCCGTCCAGGTCCTCTTCTCCTTCAGTGGGCAGGCCGATCATGAAATAAAGCTTAATGGCGGTCCAGCCGGCCTGGAAGGCAGCCTCCACCGCCGCCAGCAGGTCCTCTTCCCGCACCTGTTTGTTGATGACATCCCGCAGGCGCTGGGTACCGGCCTCCGGGGCAAAGGTAAGACTGGAACGGCGAACTTTTTGCACCTTCTGAGCCAAATCCACCGAAAAAGCGTCGGCTCGCAGAGAAGGAAGGGAAACGTTGACGTGCTTCTTTTCCCCTTCCGCCAGTAGTTTTTCGACCAGTTCCTGCACCCGGGTGTAGTCGGCGGTACTGAGAGAAACCAAAGAGATTTCATCGTGGCCGGTGGCTGCCAACACTTCTTTTCCCTGAGCAAAAAGGGTATCCGGGTCCTTTTCCCGCACCGGCCGGTAGATGATTCCCGCCTGACAGAAACGGCAGCCCCTGAGACACCCCCGCATCACTTCCACCATGGCCCGGTCGTGGACCACGCCGATATACGGCACTATGGGCCGGCGGGGAAAAGGAACCCGGTCCAGGTCCTTTATCACTCTTCTCTCAATAACAACCGGAACCTCAGGCCGGAGCTTTTCCAGCCCGCCAAAATCGCCGTCAGCGGTGTATATGGGACGGTAAAAGCGGGGCACATACACACCTGTGATCCCGGCCAACTCCAGCAGGAGCGCCTCCTTCTCACCTTCCTCGGCCCCGCTTTCCACGTACTTTTTCACCACCGCAATGATTTCAGGCAGCACTTCTTCCCCTTCTCCGATGACAAAAAAGTCGATAAAGTCGGCCAGAGGCTCGGGATTGAAGGCACACGGACCACCTGCGGCTACCAACGGAAAGACGGCTTTCCTGTCCCGGGAGCGCAGGGGGAGACCAGCCAAATCCAGCATGTTGAGAAGGTTGGTGTAATTCATTTCGTACTGAAGGGTAAAGGCCACCATGTGAAAATGATTGAGGGGCCGGAAACTTTCCAGAGAATAAAGTGGTATCCCCTCAGCCCGCAGCCTAACTTCCATGTCCGGCCAGGGGGCAAAAACCCTTTCCATAAGAGCATCAGGCCTGCTGTTTACCACCTCATAAAGAATGGCCAGACCAAGGTGGGACATACCCACTTCGTAAACATCGGGGAAGGCAAAGGCTATCTTGACCGGCACCCGTTCCCAGTCCTTGCGGATAGCGTTCAATTCTCCCCCCAGGTAACGAGCCGGCTTGGTGACATGAAGCAGAATATTCTCTTCAAGATACTGGCGCAATTTTTCTCCAAACGGCATCTGTTTCTCCATTTTTTGCTCCTCACCGTAATTTGGCTTTTGACATTACGTTATTAATTATAAACAATCTGCCAGTTTTTTTCCTTACTATTTTTGCATTTTCAGCAAATTTGCCAGCTCTGCTAACGATGAATTCAGTCCCAGCCGGGCTCCCGCCATGAGCAGGTCTTCCTCAGTAATAATGACAGGCTCAGTTGTCCCGGGAAGAACAAGGAGCAAATACTGCCCCGAAGGGATGAGGTTCAAGGCTTCCCGCAAACGCATTTCCCCGGAAACGACGTAAAGGCGCGCTTTCAAGAACCTTTTTTTTCTGAGAAGTGACTTTTTCTTTACTACCGCCCGCCAGAGAGAAAACAACAACTGCCTCCTCTCCTTCCTGCCCGCGTAAAGGAGAAAAAAACCTGTTAACACCATGCTGATACCCATCTCTTCTTTCTCTAATACTAATAAGAGGGAAAAAAGACCGGCAAAAACCAGCCCCCAACCTCCCACCCAGCCCCAGAAAAAAGCCTTTTCCATCCCCCGCTGCAACCCGAACCTTTCTGTCAAAAGACTGCGCAAAATCCTCCCCCCGTCCAGGGGATAAAAAGGGAGCAGGTTAAAGGCTCCCAGAACCAGATTGGCCTCGATAAAGAAAGAGACAAGAGGTTCCTGCCCCCATTCCCACTTTTTCATTGCCAGCCCCAGCCCGGCCAAAAAAAAGCTGGCCAGGGGCCCGGCCAGGGCTATGGGAAGTTCAGCCGCCGGCTCCAGAGCCAGGTCATCCTCCAGAACTGCTACCCCGCCGAAAAGAAAAAGTTCCACTTCCCGTACTCGCAAACCGTAACTTACGGCCGTCAGGACGTGGGCCAGTTCGTGGAGAAAAACGACGGTAAAAATAATTACTCCCCGGGGCAGAATCCCGAAGGTGATGTAAAGGAAAAAGAGGAGAAAAAAGTAGCGGTCCACTTTGAAATCAATTCCTGCAACTCTGGCTACCCGCATGTCGCCCCTAATCCTTCCGCTCCAGGTACTCCAACGGGTTTCTCGTCTCGTTTTTTCGTCTCAACTCCAGATGCAGCCGCTCGCCTTTCATCCGGCCCAGGACCTGGCCTTCCTTTACTTCTTCTCCCTGGCGCACCATTACCTCCTGCAACAAGGAATAACAGGTCTGCCAGCCATCCCCGTGATCCAGAAGGACGAACCAGCCGGCTTCTTCATCCTGACCCGTCCGGATAACTTTTCCTTCTTTGACTGCCTTCACTTCCGTTCCCGGCTTACCGGCAAGGTCAACCCCCGGATGAAAGCCTTCCCAGCCGTTCCCATCCCTGACCCAGCCGTATTCCCGGCAGACCTGACCATCAACGGGCAAAACGGTAAAAGAAAAACCTTTCTCTCCTTTGAGCTTCACCACCGGTATTTTCCGCAGCCGGTAGTTTTGGAGAGTTTCAATCACCCGGCCCACCGTTTCCCGCCCCCGGTTGCGGATTATCTGCCAATCCGCAGTAGTGGTAAGGGCCCAGCTAACACCTTCCCGGACAAGTTCCCCCGGGCGTCCGGGAAGCCTTACTCCCCCGAGTACCAGGAGAAAAAGGCAGAGACTTCCGGTAAGCTGCCTGAAAATCTTCTTTATCCTTTTCCCCCGGCGCTGCCATGGGTCATAGGGGGAAGTTAAAGGCGGCAAAGGCCCTCCCCTTGTGTTATAACCGGAAAGGGGCAAGGAACCGGTCCCTCCTCCCTTTCCTCCCGTAATCAACCTTATTTTTTTCAAAGGCCAGCCCATCCTTTTCACCTTCCTGCTCTTTCCCCCCCTGTCCCTTTTTCATCTATACGGGAGAAGACATAAAAAAATGACAGCCCCTTCTGGACTGCCTTTCATTTTTCCTCTTTTTCTTCGAGCGGCAACGAGACGGGCGGAAGGTTCACCCTGCTGCCTTCACCGGCTTTAAAATTGACGTAAGTGCGCGGTACTTCGCCGAGAATAATGTTGTCGGCGACGAGAACTTCGGAGGTGACCTTTACTTCCGACGTCTCCAAGGGAATGACCACCCGCACCGAACCGGTAACCCGGAAAAAGATCATATGTCTGGTCTGGTTAATTCCCGCTTCCTCAAAGCGGTCAATCCGCTCTACTTTCACCGTTCCGTAGGGGACAAAATTAACTTTTATCCTGGGGCCGTAGCTGGCAAGAAGCTGACTGCCCAGCACCTGTCCTAAAGGAATATAAAAAGAGTTGCGGCCGAGGTTTTTCAGGGAATTGTTTACTTCCCGAGCGGCTTCCGCCTGGAGTTTGTTCATCTTGGTTACATTGGGCTGGAGGAGGGTAACCCGGGCCTGCCCGTCTTTATGTACTTTCACCAGCTCCTGGTATTCGGCTGCGGGGACGATTTTCTCGTTAATGACGTCGTTAATGGCTTCGACGGCAATTTGTTTTGACCTGGCTTCGGCTATGGCCAGGATGGTAGGTCGCAGGTTGCGCTCAATCACGGTAAAAAGAAAAGCGGAAGTGACCACAAGGAAAGCCAGCAAGAAAAGCACCAGCCAGCGGATTTTTCGCCGGCGCCGCGGCCAGAGAGGGCTGCGTGGGGAAAAGAAGGGCCGGGGAGGTCCGGCTCGCCACCGCATAAAAAATCACCCCTTCCTGCTCCCGTAAAAGCCAAAGCTGTTGCCTTTTAATTATATGTGGGAGCAGACAAAGGGGTGCTTTTTCCCCGCAACTCACTATATTTAATCAAGGAATAACCTTGAGGAACTTTCTCTTCCCTACTTTAATAACCGCATCCCTTGGGAAGACAGCATATTCGTCCTTTACCCGTTCGTCGTTGATTTTCACCGCTCCCTGGGCGATCATGCGCTTTCCTTCGCTGGTGCTGTTTAGGAGACCGGCCTCCACGAGAAGACGGGGGAGCCACACTCTGCCCTCGGAGTCCTTAAGTTCCGCCGGAAGGTGGAAAACAGGCAGATCATCTGGCACCTGTCGCTGCTGAAAAACTTTAACAAACCCCTCTTCCGCCTTGCGGGCCGCTTCCTCACCGTGGTACTGGGTCACGATGGTGCGGGCTAAACGCATTTTTACATCCCGCGGGTGGAGGACGCCGCTGTTCAGCCCCTCCCTGATGGCGGCAATCTCTTCTAAGGAAAGGGGAGTTACCAGCTCGAAATAGCGCAACATCAGTTCGTCTGGCAGAGACATAAGCTTGCCATACATTTCCCCAGGCGGCTCGGTAATGCCGACGTAGTTGCCTAAGGATTTACTCATCTTGTTTACTCCGTCCAGGCCTTCGAGAATGGGCATCATTATGGCCACCTGGGGCTCCTGGCCATATTCTTTCTGCAAAGTGCGACCAATGAGCAGGTTGAACTTCTGGTCGGTGCCGCCCAGTTCTATATCCGCCTTGAGATGGACGGAATCGTACCCCTGCATCAGAGGATAGAAGAACTCATGAATGCTGATGGGAATCTCGTTTTCAAACCGGCGGGCGAAATCTTCCCGTTCTAACATCCGGGCCACCGTGTATTTGGCCGCCAGCTCGATGACCTCTTTAAAGGTCATGGGAGCAAGCCAACTGCTGTTGAAAACCACTTCCGTCCGGTCAGGGTCGAGAATTTTGAAGATCTGCTCTTTGTAGGTGGCAGCGTTGCGCTGCACTTCCTCTTCCGAAAGCTGCTTGCGGGTTTCCGACCTCCCGGTGGGGTCACCGATCCGAGCAGTAAAGTCGCCCAGAATGATGATCACGTGGTGCCCTAACTCCTGGAACTGACGCAGTTTATGGAGAACGACCGTGTGGCCCAGATGGATGTCCGGCGCCGTAGGATCCAGGCCGAGTTTAACCCGCAGGGGCCGTCCCGTGGCAATGGACTTTTTGAGTTTTTCCACCAGTTCGTTTTCGGGGATTATTTCCGCCACACCGCGGCGGATAATTTCCAACTGTCTCTCCAGGCTTTCCATATCCTCTTCCCTTCTTTGCGGCAGAGTGGACAAAATGGGTGGCAACAAGGCCATTATAGCAAAATATGGTCCGGGAGACAATGCCCATCACGTGCGGCACTGAACGTGGCTGATCCCGTCTTTCATTTCAACCAGGAAGGAACGGTCGGCAGCCTCGGCCAGAGTCTGATTGTGAGTGACCATAATGATCTGACGCTGGAAATACTGACTGATGTTCTTTAAAAAGTAGGCCACGTTGCCTGCGTATTCTTCGCTTACGTGTTTGGCCGGTTCATCCAGGATAATGGGCCCCGGTAGAAGGGGACGGTAAATCTGGAGGAGGGCAATGCGCAGGGCCAGGGAAACCACGTCTACCACTCCGCCGCCGCGAGCATCCTGGGGGCGGGTTACCACTTCTGCTCCTCCATAAGACGAGACCACATAAAATTCCATCTCCGTTCGCCCGCGCGTCTCCGACGTCTCGATGCGAAACTTGATATCGGAATTAAAAACGGACTGGAGGGCACTGGTTATCATCTGTTCGATTTCCCGGCAGGCCTGCTGTCTTGCATACTCGGATACTTTATGGAGGAGGGTCCGCACCTTCTCTAAGAGCTGCTGCCGTTCTTTTACTTCCAAAAGCTGCCTTTCCAGTTCCTCCTTCTCGCGGAGGAGCTGCCGCTGCTGACCCAGGCGCTGATTGTACACCCTCTTCCGCTCCTCTAACTCCTCTCTAATCACCGCCAGCCGTTCTACCGGCCTCACTGCTTGCTACCTCCTCCCATCGCCAGCAGCCGCTCCACCTCGGCCAGGAGCTTTTCGATCTCCGCTTCCAGCCTGCTTATCTCTTCATCCAGTTTCTCCGGCTCCACCCCTAAAGCCCTGATCTCCGCTAAAAGTTCCTGTCGTTGTTTTTCGTACATGTTGTATTTTTCTTCGTACCGTGCCCTGGTTTCGCGGATTTTTTCAATCTCCCGTCTGAGATGAGCAATCCTGTCCTCCAAGTTCATTTTTTCTTTTCCCTCCGGTCATCTTTTACTTCTGCCACAATTCGGTTAACCGTTTCCCGGTCGATACTGCGCAAGCAGAGGGGGCATTTACCGGCCCGCAGCAGGAGTTGTTCGTACTGCTGCACCCGCAGGACCAGCTCCTTTTCCTTTTCAGCGATGTAATAGCGGCCTTTGGCCAGAGCTTCTTCTACCCGGGCCAGTTCTTGCTGCACCCTTTTTAAGGCCGCCTGCCGGGTTACCGCTTCTTCCAGCCTGGCCACCAGGGGAATAGCAGCAGCCGCTCCGGCTGTGTGCTGCAAAGCTTCTGCCGCCGCACGGCCCTCTCTGTCCACCCGCCGCCAGCGGTCGCGGACTTCCTTAAGCCGGAACAGCCGTTCTTTTTTCTCTTCCGCCGTTCTGATAATTGCTTCTCCCCGGCTCGTTTCCCGCGTCCGCTCCAGGAATGATGCGGCCTGGGCAGCGGCAGAGTTCACCGTCGCTAATCTTTCCGCGAGCTTCTTTAGAGCAAGGTAGCGTTCCGCCCGCAGGTCCAAGGCCCGTCTTTTCTCCTCCAGCACAGAGAGCTCTGGCAGACGCTGGAGAATTGCCGCCGTCTTTCTCCTCTCTTCATCCAGATATTGCAGGCGGCTGCGGAGATTGTGGAGAACCTCCAGCCGTTTTTTTGCCTCCTCGGCCCGGGTAAAGAGTTCTTCCGCCCTGGCGAGAAATTCCCCCTCCGCCGGGAGATCGGCGAACTCCTGCAGCCGTTCCTCCCGTTCTTTGATATAGCGGGTCAGGTTCCTTTCCTCCGCCTGCAAACGCGTGAGTTCCAAAGCCACCTCTCCCAAGGCGGCATCGACGACGTGGACCCCTTTCAACCGGCCGATGGCTCTGGCTTTGGTGGCCCCCGTTTCGGCCAAAAGGAAGGGGCCTTCCAACTGGGAGCTAATGTGAAGGACGATCTCGTTGTTGTCGTCCAGGACTGCTTTCCTTATCCCGGAGGCTTCCACTACTTCCGGCGGCACATCGTGGCCAAATCCCTCAAAAATGCGCTCTTCACCGTTGCGGCGCAGGATGTACCGGTTGCGGTTTGTCGTCCTTTCCCGGGCAATAACCGTGCCGTCGTCCAGTTCCACCTCTACCCGGCAGGTGGTAGCCCCCACCCGCAGGAACTGGCTACCCCGCGGCTCATTGAAAAAAAGCCAGCGCAGGGCCCGGATGATAGCCGATTTCCCCTGATCGGAAGGGCCGGTGATCACGTTCAGACCCGGTGAAAGCTCCAGCCGGGTATCCCGATGGGACTGGAAATTTTGGATTACCAGCTTCTTTATGTACCGCAACTTATCACCCTCCCAGACGCTCCTGGGCCGCAGCTATCCTTTTCAGGGCCTCTTCTCGCACCGCCGGCTCCAGCCCTTCCTGCTGGGCGATAGCGTTGACAATAGCGTTGACACTGGTAAAAGCCAGGTCCTGCTCCTGTTTTAAGGCCTGAATGAACTCGGCCAGCCGCTGGCTCTTTTCCTCCCGCAACCGGATTTTCTCCCGGTCCAGCACCTCTTCCCCAGGCAGAGCCGACTGCAGTCGGACCCTTTCTCGCTTTACCCCGCCGCCGCTCAAATCGATAATCAGCACCTGGGGCCAGCGTTTTATCTCCTCCGGGTGGTTGCTGAGCCGGACCAAGGCCCCGCAGTTGAGGAAATATTTGCCGTCAACTACCACATCGGCAAAACCGATGTGATTGTGGCCGCACAAGGTGATGTCCGCCGGGGTTTTGACGATCTGCTCCACCAGGGTGTGACGGATGAGGGGAAAAGGTTTGTCCAGGAGCATACCGTGGACTACATGCACCGCCACATCGCAGTCCTTTTTGTCGGACGGCATATAATCCAGGGCGGGGTCGCGGGCATCGATGTCGTAGTGGTAGTGCTGGCCGGTCAACTGAAGCCGAATTCCCTTCTTTTCGATGTACACCTTTTCCCCGGGGACCAAAAGGTGCAGAAGGCCTAAGCCCGCGATAAAGCCGAGCATGGTCCGCTCTAAAGTGGCCGGATTGTGAGCGAAAATATCGTGGTTGCCGGCTATGGCGTAAATAGGGGCCGGGATTTTCTGAAGAATGTTGAAATAAGAAGCGGTAACCGTGAGAGAAGGAACCGGGAGGTCAAAGACGTCGCCGCCGTGGATTACCAGATCCACCTGGTAATCGGAGGCAATCGCCACCACTTCGGCAAGTTTCCTTTTCAAGGTAGCAGGGAAATCGTCTTTTCTGCTCTCCGGGTTGTTGCCGCGCAGATGGGTATCGGTAAAAAACAGAATTCTCACCGCGTCTCTCCTTCCTCCACCAGGTTGTAGGCCGCCCCGAAGGGGCTCTCCTCCCGCACCAGCTTACCTTTCGCCACCAGCCTGTCCAGCATGGTCACCATTTCGTCATAACTCACAGGCCGTCCCAGCCTTTCCCCCACTGCTTCCGCCAGGGGGTTCACTCCCCCCGGTTGCAGGGGGAACCAGCCCCCTTCCCGGGCTACCTCCAGCACTATCTCCTCTTCCGACTGCAGCTTTTCTTCCATCTCATCGAAGGGGTTGGTGGTATGGGGCGGGCTAGTAAAGGCTGCCCGAACCCGGATGGCCACCGTCCGGCCGAAGAAAGCCGAAGAGACAAAAGCATCTCCCGAAGGCAGATAGGGCAGACGGCCTGCCTCTTCTTTGGTGATGTCCGTCTCCTCTTGGATAACGCTGATGTCGGAGTGGCGCACGGTGCGGAAGATAAACTTGGTGTTGAGCTGGGCCGTAACCGTTTCATCCAAAAGGCGGGGTCTCTGGGTGGCCAGGACCAAGAAAACCCCGTACTTGCGCCCTTCCTGGGCAATCTCCCGGATAATGCTCCGGGCGGGAGCGTTTATCTCCGCACCCACCGGAGCAAAATTATGGGCTTCATCCGTTACCACTAAGAAGGGCGGGAAATAATCTCCTTCTTCCCCTGCCTGCCGGCGGTCCATATAGTCCCGCCGCTTTTGATAAAGGTAATTAAGCAAGTAGGATGCGAAGAGCTGGAGAACCCGCACCGAACCTCTGATGACGGCTACCTGCCGCTGCCGCAGGGCTGTCTCCACGGGGGCCACATCGCCGGTGAAGAGGCCGGTTCGGCGCAGACTCTGAAAACGCCAGAGAATACCCCTGATGGTGCTGGCAGAAAGGCTCTTGTACTGCAAGAGTCTTTCCTCTTCCTCCTTGTTTTCACTCCTGCCTTCTAAGAAAGCGAGAATCTTCTCCAACAACTTTTCAAAATAGTCGCAGTCCATCCCTCTCTTGTGGATGGCTTCTACGGCATTGGTCATGGCTTCGCTGAAATCCCGGCCCGCTCCCTGGAGGAGTTTAACCACTTCGGGCGTGCGCAGGGAGGAAAAATCCACCCCTGTCTCCCGACCCAAGTGAAAAATCCGGAAACGGTCCCGGAAATCTGCCCTATCTATCCCAACCACACCGGTCGGAGTGGCAAAATCCATTTCGTAGTGGGGGTCAAAAACCACCGCCGGCAACCGCTGCTGCATAACCTCCTCTAAGAGAACCCTGAGACCATAAGATTTACCTGAACCGGAGCCGCCAAACACCCCCACGTGGGGGTACTGGCTCATTTCCCGGTAACCAAGGATGAAGGGTACACCGGCATCCTGCCGCAACTGCCCCTGCCGGTCGATAACGGGCGCAAGGCCGCGGAGTTCTTCCGGCATCTGGCCGGCCAGTTCCTCCGTCCCCTTGATAATGCCCACCACCCAGCCTTTTCCCGGCCGGGCTCGCAGAAGATAGCCCTCCACTTCTTCAAAGAGGGGCCGGCGTACTCTTACCCCGGTTCTCACCGGCCAGGGCAACTCCTCTAACAAACGTACCCTGGCCACATTGACCTCTTCCCGCTGCAGGTCGAAACCTATCTCCTGAAGGCGGGTAATAACCTCACGGTCCACCAGAAAGCCGTTTTCGGTGGCAGGGGGAATAAATTTGTTAAAAGAACTGGTCTCCAACACTTCTCCCCGGGGAAAACCTAAACTCTCGTCTTCGATTATGAGAATCTCGTTCATTCGGAATTTGTATGTCCGGGAAGCAACATACACGTACTGTTGGGTTGTAGTTCCTACCACCAGCATTTCTGCAGCGGTCAAAATAACAACCTCCCCTGCTCAATTCCTTATTTCCTTTGGAAAACTATTAGACAAAAACTCGGCCAATCCTGCCAGAAAAAGAAAAAAGGCCGCAGCTAAAAATTCAGGCCTTCTCCCACAGGGCCGCCCGCTGGTAAATTTCCTCCTTTTCCTCCCCGGGAACCATTTTTTCCACCAGATATGAGGTTAGGAGAAACCCCGTCAGACCAACAGCCACGTGGATGAGAGTAAACTTCACTCCCAGCGACGCCGTTTCGAAGAGGACCAGGGGCAGCTTGGTACTGGACCAAACCCCCAGCAGGAAGATGACGTAGGCAAACCTGGCTCCCTTTTTCATCAGCACAGCCGCCAGCGGAAAAGCGGCGTACAGAGGCCCGGCAGCCGCTGTCCCTAAAACAAAGGCCACCAGCAACCCTTTCCAACCGGAACCGTGTCCCATAAACTTAACCAGGGTTTCCTTAGGCACCCAGACGTCCAGCAAACCCGTCAGGATAAAGATGGGAGGAAGAAAAGTGAGCATCTCTTTGAAGTTGGCCAGGGTTATTTCCACGGCCTTTACTCCGGTGGCAGGACGAACCGCCGTGAGAAGGGCCACCGCCGCCGCCATCAGGAGGGCAAACCGGTACCTCTTCAAAATCTCTTTCATCTTACATCACCTGCCAGACAATTAGGGTAAAAATCACCGAAATTACTAAAGCAAAACCGTTGCGCAGTAAAGCAGCCCGGCGGTTGAAATATTTTATTTCCGCCGGTAAGGTAACAATTCCCACCGCCATCAAAGTGGAGACGAAAGCCGCAATCTGGGGGTACCCTGCCCCCCTTTGAGAAGAGCTGCCGCCAACGGGAAGGCAACAAAAGCCGGGATGAGGGTTACCGAGCCTACCAACAGTGCCAGAAGAACCCCCATCCATCCTGAATCAGCACCGATGAGCCGGGAAATGGTTGCGGGAGTAAGTAAGGAAAGAGAAAAGCCGACAAAGAGCATAATGGTTAAAATCTGCGGCAGGAGACCGGTAAAGGACTTCCACGCCTTTAATAAAGCCGCCCGGGTTTTTTCCCTATCCCGGAAAAAGGAGATGACGAGACAGCTTAGGGCCAGGGAATAAAGTACCGTTCCCATCATTTTTCTTCTCCCCTCCTCTTTTCTTCCAGTTCCGCATAGCGGCGCAGGAAGTACTGCAGGTTTTGCAGTCGCTCCTCAATGTCCCGCTTGTAGTAGGCGAGCTTTTCGTAGCCCTGGGGAGTAATGCGGTACCACCGCCGTGCCGGTCCCGGTTCCGAAGTATCCCAGTAGGAAGTCACCGCTCCTTCCTGCTCTAACTCCTTCAGTGCCCGGTAAACCGCAGCGCTATCCGGCCGGTTGTGGGGCAACTCCTCCGCCAACCTGTTCACCAAGGTGGAACCGTAGCAGGGTCCATCGGCTAAAAACAGGAGAATAAAAGCGGGGATATGGCGACCGTATCTGCAGCGGGACATGCCGTTCCCTCCTTCAATTTACACCTAACTGTTATCTATATCTTACTGTTACCTACATATATATGTCAAGAAAAAAATTCCGGCTCGGAGAACAAAAATCCGGGCCGCGTCTAATACGGTCGCCTCTGCCGTTGGGGCAGGAAATATTTTTCGACAAGTTCAGGTCCGAGCCGGGAATAAAGAATACTCTCTAATTCCTCCCGGCTTATCCGCACCCGCGAGTCCACTACATCCAGGAGGAGAGGAATTCCCCTCCCCTGGCGGGGAGTAATGCTGGCCAGAAAAGCGAGAATGCGGAATATCTCCTCATCTGTTACCTCCGGGAGGAAATCACAGGCTACAGCCTGCGGATAAGAGGAGAAGCGGACGAAGACGGTCCGGAAACCTCCTTTTATGCTTTCACGCAAAAGGAAACCCTCGCCCATCTCCAGCAAGCCGTAAAACAGTTCCCGGTCATGGTAGGCGGGCCGCTTTCCTCTGACCTTGAGCTTGCGGCTTAAATCGTAAGTGCCAATTTCCTCGATCACCCCTACCAGCGCTACGCCTTTTTCCCGGGCTACCTGGACCAATTCCTCCCACCTATCCCCTGCCCCGTTGGCCAGCCGGAGAAAGCCACCGTCGAAAATCACCAAGGCCGGTTCCCAGCGCCGGAGGGCCATTAAAGCCGCCTCAACCTCCAGAGCTGCCAGGAGTTTTTTCTCCCGCGCCCGGTATTCTTCTTCCGCTCTATCCTTATCCTCTTCCTCGCTCATCCCTTCTTCGCCAATTCCCGCCAGCAAATCGTAACGGTAGAGTTCCCTCTCCTCTCTTCTCCTTTCCCCGGCATAAGCCGCCAGCGCCCGCAGAATGGTGATGCAGCCGGGAAACTGACCTGTACCGGCGCAGGAGCCGTCTACCGCCACCGCTCCCCGACCAACGATGTCTCCTTTTCGACTGTTATTTTCGATTCGGAAAAAAGACCCGTGGGCCGCCAGCGCTTCCCTGATTTCCTCCCGTTCCCCTCTGGCTGCAGCGAGTTCCTGGCGAAGGCGGGCAAGTTTACTAAGCAACACTTCATCCCACACGGTTTTTGCCTCCTTTTACCCAGAGTGGGCATAAATTCAAATTCGCTCCTTTGGGCGCCAATCCTCCTGAAAACCTAACTTTTCTTTTGCTCTTTCCACTCCCGAAAAAAAAACACACCTGCCAGCAGAGTTGAACTGCTGCAGGTGTTTGGGGCTGGCCTGTTTCAAGAAAAGATATTCTACTTGGCCGATTCCGCCAGCTCCAGGGCGCACTTTTTGCAGATGAGGCGGTTACGGAAGGTGAAAACATCGTCCAAACTGTTACAAAAAATGCAACTCGGCTGGTATTTCCGCAGAATTATTTTATCCCCCTCGACAAAAATCTCCATCCCGTCTTTTTCGTTGATGTTCATAATCCGCCTCAACTCTTTGGGCAGTACCACCCGTCCCAGTTCGTCCACTGGTCTGACAATCCCTGTCGCCTTCATCTACCTCAACTCCTTCCTTGGAAATGTTTTTGCTGTTCTGACATTTTCTTC
>JASUSC010000048.1 GCA_030446285.1 Eubacteriales bacterium
AGGACGTCTCAGCAGCCGGTCAACGTACTCAAACACCGGCGCGTCTACATGCCGTTTGATAATCCGCCCTACCTTCTCAGAAGTGGTACACTGAGATTTGTAGGGACAATCTTTACAGTCTCTGGGCTTTGCCCGGTACACCTTCATACCTTTCTACCTGGCGCTAGGTCTGTGGCTTTCCGGGATGAGGCTATGCCAGCAACCAAAGAACATGGAGAACTGACGTATTTTCCGGCCCATCATCTGGTCTCATCCTCGCCTTCGTGGCGGGCGGTCCGCAAGGGCGGAGTACATAGTAGTCTCGACACGCCTTATCCAGCGGTAAACGGTCTCGGGGGATAGCCCGTGTTTTCTAGCCAGGGAGGTGATGGGTTCTCCTGTCCAGTATCGCTTTACTATTTCAACCCGTGTCTGTACTGAAATGGACCTCTCTGTCCTGAGGAGTGTGCTTATAACCGGGCAAGTGGGGAGACCCGGTTGGAAGGGCGCAAGTTCCTGCTTCTTGGAGCAGGGGCTATGGTTGTCTCAAAAACCACCTGCTGGGGCTGAGACAACCTGAAAAGCGGACTACAAATACCCCAGCCGTCTAAACCTGTGCAGTTTTGCACAGTTTAGTTTAATAACCCTGGGGATACCCCCTTCTCGATATCTTTAATTTTTTTTTTAAAACGAAACTATGGCTCGTCTACAATGCAATGTTTTTCTACTCTTGGCTTTACCGCCGTCTTTAGTTTGTGATAATATAAGTTTGGTAATCAGGAAGGAGTGAGAGAAAAAAGATGGAATTGTGGCTCACCGAACAACACACCGACGGGTACAGCGTCAGTTGGAAAATAAAAGAGACGCTCCACGTCGAAAAAACTAGGTACCAGCATCTGGCCATTGTCGATACTGTCGATTTTGGTCGGGCTTTGGTGCTGGATGGCATCCTCCAAACTACCGAAAAGGACGAGTTTGTTTATCATGAAATGATAACTCACGTACCCATGTTCAGCCATCCCAATCCACGGCGGGTCTTGGTTATTGGCGGTGGAGATGGGGGTACGATAAAAGAAGTTCTAAAACATCCCGAAGTAGAAAAGGCTGTATTGTGCGAAATTGACGAGCGGGTGATTGAGAACTCCCGCCGTTTCCTGCCGACAATTAGCAGTGCCCTCGATGATCCGCGGGTAGAAATAAGGGTAGAAGATGGCATCGAGTATATTAAGAAATTTGAAGGCGAGTTTGACGTGGTAATAGTTGATTCTTCTGACCCGGTGGGACCGGCTACGGTACTCTTCGGGGAAGAGTTTTACCGGGGAATTTTCAAAGCCCTGACGGAAGACGGCATATTTGTCGCTCAGACGGAGTCCCCCCTCTTTAACAAAGAATTTCTTCTTAAAGTTTATCGGACAGTAGCCGCTATCTTTCCCATCGCCCGCATTTACCTTACGGCTATAGCAACTTATATCGGCGGGTACTGGGGCTTTACTCTGGGTTCCAAGAAATACGATCCCGCTACTATCACTCCCAGTCCGGAAAGATGGAAAAAAATTAAGACCGATTTCTACAATCCCGAAATGCACAGAGCTGCTTTCGCCCTTCCTGAATTTTTCAAACGGGCTCTACAAGAAGCACAAAAATAATAGCAGGTCGTTGCTCTAAGCAGCGGCTTTTTTTATGGCAAAAATTTTCTTTAAGGCAAGCTTTGGAGGATTTTGGCGCGATTAGCCGAATATCAGAAATTAGTCAGAAATTATTTTAGAGAAAAAAATTCTGGGAGGTGCGCCTCTTGGCCGGAGAAAAAGTTTTTGCTCTTGATATTGGCACCAGAACAGTTGTCGGAATAGTGGCCGTAGGAGAAGAAGAAGGCCTTAAAATAAAAGCTTCTGATTATCTCGAACACCGGGAAAGGGCTATGCTGGACGGCCAGATCCACGACGTTGAACTGGTAGCCCGGGCGGTAAAAACGGTCAAGGAGTGTCTGGAACGGAAGACGGGCGAACCTCTAAAAGAAGTGGCAGTAGCAGCAGCCGGTCGGGTTCTGAAAACCCTGCGTTGCCGACAAGAAGAAGATTACGGCCAGGTTGTAGAGCTTGACCGGGAGCGAGTTTTGGGATTGGAACTTCAGGCCGTGCAGGCCGCCCAGCGCCAGCTGGCAGAAGAAAAGAAGGACGACGATCTAAATTACCACTGTGTGGGATACAGCGTCGTTAAATACGAGCTGGATGGCTATCGAATCGGCAATTTGCTTGGCCAGCGGGGCCGAAAAGCAGCCGTAGAAGTGCTGGCCACCTTTTTACCGCGGGCGGTGGTTGATTCCCTTTTTGCCTCGCTCCAGCGGGCCGGTCTGGAAGTAATGAGTCTAACCTTGGAACCCATTGCCGCCAGCGCGGTGGTAATTCCCGCGGGAATGCGAATGCTGAACATTGCTCTGGTAGATATTGGGGCAGGTACTTCCGACATAGCCCTTTCGGCCGACGGAACTATTATCGCCTACGATATGGTACCGGTGGCAGGGGACGAAGTAACGGAAGCTATTTGTCATCATTACCTCCTCGACTTTAGCACGGCCGAACTGGTTAAGCGCAGCCTGACTCTCGAAGACGAAGTAACCTTTACTGATGTTTTAGGAGTTGAACATACAGTCCCTTGCCGGGAAATTATTGAGAAAATTCAACCGGTAGTTGAATCCCTGGCAGAAGCTATTGCGGAAAAGATCATTGCTTTAAACGGTGGGGCACCCCAGGCAGTAATTCTCATCGGAGGTGGTAGTTTAACGCCCGGGTTGCCCGATAAGCTGGCCGAAATCCTTGGTCTCAGCCGGCAGCGGGTTTCGGTTCGCGGCCGGGAAGCTCTGAAGGCGGTAGTGGGGGAAGAAAATTTGAGCGGCCCCGAATCCGTGACCCCTATTGGGATTGCCCTTACCGCCTACCGGCGCGAGGGTCTTGGTTTTGCCAAGGTGACAGTTAACAACCAGCAGGTCCGCCTTTTTGAAATCAACCGCAGCACCGTAGCCGATGCCCTTCTGGCAGCTGGAATTAATCTGAAAAAGGTGTACCCCAGGATAGGGCTTGCTCTCACGGCTACGGTAAATGGAGAACTAAAAATTATCAAAGGGACAAAAGGGAAACCGGCAGTAATCAAAGTGAACGGCGAAGACGCCAGTTTGGATACTCCCGTGAAAAATAACGACGAAATCACTTTCATTGAAGCTGTAGACGGCGAGGATGCCTCTGGCGTAGTAGGAGATGTCCTGCCGCCCCTTTCTCCCCTGCGGGTTTATATCAACGAAAAAGAAGTTACCATTAACCCCGTAATTCTTATGAACAACCGGGTGGTAGACCGTGACACTCCCCTGGAAGACGGAGCGACAATAACTTATGAACTTCCTTCCAATTTAGGAACAGTGATGTCCCTGGCCGGGATGGAGTATGTGAACGAAGAGGATTACGAGATAACCGTTAATGGTATTCCCGTTGAGCTCGATGCTCCTGTGTCCGACGGCGACCACATTAAAGTATTCCCCCGCGCGCAAAACATTGACACGGAAGAAGTATTACCAGCGGGGGAAGAGGTTAAAGAGACAGGCAGCCTGTTTTCTTCCCGGCCTCGCGAGAATACAGCAGGGGGAACAAATTCCACGTCAGGCGGTAGCGGTGGAGTAAAGGTGACCGTGAACGGAGAAGAGGTGGTAATCGACAAAGCATCCCCTATTTTCGCTGACGTTATTGCAGCAGTTGATTTTTCAGCTCGGCCTCCCAAACCCGGGAGCTGGCTGGTCATGGAAATCAATGGTCTAAGAGCTGAGTTTACCACTCCGGTCAAAGACGGCGACGAGATAACCATATACTGGGAAGAACGCTAAGCAGGACCCAAGGAGAAAGGAGAACGAAAAATGTTAAGAGTTAATCTGTTTCAACTCAAACCGGGTATGAAACTGGCCCAGCCCGTGTACAACGCGGATGGTGTTCTCCTGCTGGCTCAGGGGACAGAACTGAGCAAACAAGAAATTGAAAGGCTTTTATCTTACGGGGTCAGGTGGGTATACATTGAAGGTTATGATACTCCCGGTGAATTAATCGTAGACATTATCTCCCAGCAAACGCGGACCGATGCTATCCGGACGCTGAAAAATCTCATTTTCGCAGTGGCCAAAAAAGAACTCGTCCCCGGCGGTTACCGCGAGATACTGGATAAAGTGGTAGAAAAAATTCTGGGGGAACTGCGAGAAAGCCGGGACAAGTGTGTGAAAATGCTGGATATAAGAACGCTGGACAGCTATACTTACGCCCATTCAGTAAACGTGTGTCTTCTTTCTTTGCTGGTAGGACTGGCTATGAATTTTACCGAAGAAGAATTGAAGGTTCTGGGGCTGGCCGCCCTTCTCCATGACATCGGCAAAATGATGGTGCCCAAAGAAATCCTGGAAAAAGAAGCTCCCCTGGACGAAGAAGAACGAGAAGAAGTGGAACAGCACCCGTATTTCGGTTACCGGCTTGTTCTCGAGGATCCCCAGATGAATCCTGTGATAGCCGAAATTATTTATCAGCATCATGAGCGGTACGACGGTTCCGGCTACCCGCGAGGTCTGAAAGGGAAAGAAATACTGCTACCGGCCTCCATTGTGGTATTGCCGATGTCTATGACGCCCTGACCAGTAACCGCCCTTTCCGCCAGCCTTTACTCCCCCATGAAGCTGTGGAATATCTCTACGCTTCCGGCAATCGTTTCTTCCCCATTGAGGTTGTCAAAATTTTTCTCCGTCATGTGGCTGTGTATCCGTTGGGAACGGTAGTTCGTCTCAGCAATGGGGAAAAAGGGGTGGTTACAGCTATCAATCCTGACCTGCCGGCAAAACCAGTTGTGAGAATCATTACAGACAGCAGGGGAAAAAAGCCTCGCGCAACTCTGGTTAGAGACCTGGCCCGGATCCCCAATATAACCATAACTCACGTTTTGGAAGGCAGCGAAGAACGCGCTGTGGTAAGAGAAAACAAACTCGACCAACTGTCGTGAAAACGGCAGCTTTATTTTTTTTTATCAAGCAGGGAAATAATTATTTCTGAACGGAGGAGAAAAGAATGGGGCGGGTAATACGGGTAAAAGGTAGAGAAATCCTAGGCCTTCTATTAAACGTGGACCATATTTCCGGCGAGGTTACGGACCTCGTCACAGACAACAGCATCCAAAAAGTAACTGGGCTGGTAATAACAAAGGGTGATGAAGAAGAAATAATACCCTGGTTGCCATTAACCCTGAATAAAGGTCAGCTTCACGTGCTGGAAATACCAGCTACTTTTGCAGCCCCTGCAGAAGGGTACAGGTTAACCAAGGATCTTATCGGCCAGGAAATTTCCATGGACAACGGCAGCAGCGGTTACCTGGGCGATCTGCTGATAGAGCTGCCGGAGGGAAAAATAGGAGGAGTAGAGGTATCGCGGGGGTTTGTCGGCGACCTTCTCGACGGACGCTTCCTTCATCAAGGTGAGTTTTTTCTCCTGAGCGAAAGAGGAGAAACGAAATAGAACTTTGCCATTCTGGTTATACTACAACTGCAAGGGATACTACAGAAAGGGGGGCCAGTCGGATGAACTGCCCCATCTGTGGAAGCAGGGCAACAGGTCGAATCGGCGCTGATCAATACTATTGCTGGGACTGCTGTGTGGAATATAAAACGGGCAAAGACGGAGTAAGTGTTTATGAAGTAACCGAAGACGGTTCCCTGACTGCCCTGCGCGAAGGAGAAAGCTGAAGTTGCAGGGGGGACGAAAAATGCGTCGCAGGTTTTTTAACGGTTTTCTAACCGGGGGAGTCCTGGGAGCTCTCATGGGGATGATGCTGCGGCCACAAAGGAAACCCACTGCCATAAAAGGAATGGTTCGGCGGGGTAAAATGGCCCGGAGGATGGTAAAAGGAGTGCGGCGGACCATTCGCGACTGGCTTGAATAAAAAAGCCGGTTCGGGACAGGGGGATAAAGTTTGACCAGCAGAAGAAGAAAGCTAGGGGTAGTTTTACTTTTTCTTGCGGCAAGCTTTACTTTTATGTTTCTTTATCTTGTAAGGGACGTCTTGGTTCCTTTTTTTATGGCTGCCCTCCTTGCTTATCTCTTAAACCCTTTGGTAGTGAGACTAGAAAGGAGAAAAGTGCCGCGGATTGCGGCCATCGCAATCGTTTACCTTCTTCTGGCGGCAGGGGTGTTGCTGTTTGTCTGGAAAGGCCTACCTACCCTGGCTGCCGAAATAGAAAAATTAGGCCGGCAGTTGCCGGAGCTGGAGAAAATATGCCGCGAAGAAGTTGTTCGCTGGCAGAACCTTCGCTTTTCACCCTATTTACCAGCTATTTCTAAAAAAATATTGCGGAATGTTGAAAAAAGGGCAGAAGAGAGTATCAGCGCTGTTTCCAGGAAAATTGTCCTGCTGCTGCAGTCCTTTCTTTCTTTTCTTTTCAGCTTTATTCTGGCACCCTTTTTTGCTTATTACCTGCTCCGGGACTGGGAGTCGATGAAAGAAAAGTTTTACCGTCTCCTGCCCTTAGAATGGCGGGGAGAGGCAGAGTTTTTAGGACGCGAATTTGGAACCATTATCAACAGCTTTTTGCGCGGCCACCTCTTAATAATGTTGTGGGTCGCAGTTCTCACCAGCGCTGGTCTCCTAATCGCAGGCATGGACTATGCCTTACTTATTGGACTTCTGGCCGGTCTTTTTGAATTGATACCATACTTAGGCCCTTTTCTCACCTTAATCCCCGCTCTTCTCCTGGCAGCTTTAGAGGGCAAGAAAATGGTTGTCGCCACCGCAGCCGTGATCATCGGCGTGCAACAACTGGAGAACAATTTTCTCTCCCCAAGGATTTTAGGCAACAGATTACATCTCCATCCCTTAGCAGTGGTGTTTTTTCTCCTGGCGGGAGGCAAACTGTATGGGGTGTGGGGGATGATCCTGGCCGTGCCAGTAGCAGCGGTAATGAGGAATTTGCTCACGTACATATTTCTCCGTTTTCTTACCTGAACCGACCGACGATATATTGTATACTTGCGCTCTTTTTGTTGCAAAGAGTACAAAAAGAAATATAATAGTAGTGGATTAGCGGTAAAGAGCTCAGGTTGCTTGCCGGTTGAAAGACCTGAGTTTTTCTATGCCCTATTTGATTCGTTTTTTTTTTATTGCTTGAAAACGGGGGGAGATAGGATGAAGCAACACCGGGTAGAGATCACCGACACGACTCTGCGCGACGCCCATCAAAGTCTCTGGGCCACGCGAATGACAACAGAAGATATGCTGCCCATTGCCGAAAAACTCGACCGAGTTGGCTACCATTCCTTAGAGGTGTGGGGTGGGGCTACTTTTGATGTCTGCCTGCGTTATTTAAACGAAGACCCGTGGGAACGGCTCAGGGCTTTGAAAAAACTTATTAAAAATACCCCCCTGCAAATGCTCCTACGCGGCCAATCGCTGGTGGGTTACCAGCATTATCCCGATGATATCGTCGAACGCTTTGTTTTCAAAGCCGTTGAAAATGGCATAGATATTATCCGTATCTTTGACGCTTTGAACGATATACGCAATCTAGAAGTTCCGATTCGGGCCGCCAAAAAAGCCGGCGCCCACGTGCAGGCAGCGGTAGTTTATACCATCAGCCCTGTGCACGATATGGACCATTACATTAACACCGCCCGCAGCCTGGCCGAAATGGGGGCTGATTCCATCTGCATCAAAGATATGGCGGGTTTGTTAACCCCCCATAAAGCTTATGAGCTGGTCAAAGCCCTGAAGGAAAAAGTAGGTCTCCCTGTGCAACTCCACAGCCACTATATCGGCGGCCTGGCTCTGGGTGCTTATCTCAAGGCGGCCGAAGCGGGAGTAGATGTTATTGACACCGCATCGGTTCCGCTGGCTTTTGGTGCTTCCCAGCCCCCAGTAGAAACGGTGGTCCGGGCTCTCCAGGATTCTCCCTATGACACCCGCCTCGATATTCATCTCCTTTTTGAAGTTGCCCAATATTTCGAAGATCTGCGGAAGAAGAAGGGCTTCGAACGGGGAGTTACCCGGATTTCCGACATGCGGGTCTTTGAGCATCAGGTGCCGGGTGGAATGATTTCCAACCTGGTCAGTCAGCTACAGGAACAAAAAGCTTTGCACCGGATGGAAGAAGTTCTGGCGGAAATCCCTAAGGTAAGAGCTGACTTAGGTTATCCTCCCCTGGTAACTCCCACCAGTCAGATTGTGGGTACCCAGGCTGTATTGAATGTTCTTACCGGGGAGAGGTACAAACTCGTACCGGGCGAAGTTAAAGCCTATGTGCGGGGACTTTACGGTAAACCGCCTGCTCCCATACGGCCGGAGATCGTGGAAAAAATCCTTGGTAAAGAAAAAGAAGGACTTATTGAGTGCCGGCCTGCTGACCTCCTGGAACCCGGCTGGGAAAAAGCCAAGCAAGAAATTGGCGATCTTGCCGAGTCGGAAGAGGACATTCTTTCCTACGCTCTCTTCCCGCAGGTAGCCCGCCGCTTCTTAGAAAACCGCAAGCTGAAAAAAGAAGGGAAGGAAATTCCATCTCAAGTTGCGGCAGTTGCTGCTAATAGCAAGCCAGCAGAAGGTCGCCAGGGGGTAACCATCGCAGGTTCCCGCAGCAGCACCCTGAACAAGGAGGCCGGAAAGATGAATTTAGAAGAGATCAAAGAGCTCATAAATCTCATCAGCAAAACGGATGTCACCGAACTTAAACTGGAGAGCGGTGATATGAAAATCGTCATTAAGAAGGGCGGGGGCGGAGAAGAAAAACCGCGGGCCGAAAAACCGGCAGGAGAACCTGCTGGAGAAAAAGCAGCACCGCAGCCGGAACCCGCGGAAGAGAAAAAAGACCACTTGGTGCCCATTGTTGCCCCCATGGTGGGAACTTTCTACCGGGCGCCTGCTCCCAACGCAGAGCCTTTCGTCAAGGTGGGCGATATCGTCAAGCCTGGCCAGACCGTTTGCATTATTGAAGCCATGAAACTGATGAACGAAATTGAAGCCGAAGTGGGCGGCCGGGTAGTGGAAATTCTCGTTGAGAACGGCCAGCCGGTAGAATACGGCCAGACCCTCTTCCTTATTGATCCAACAGCTCAAAGTTAGAGCAGGTGGAGGTTGCCTATGTTCAAGAAAATCCTGATAGCCAATCGCGGTGAAATAGCCGTTCGAGTTATCAGAGCCTGCCGTGAGCTGGGTATTGCCACGGTGGCCATTTATTCCGAAGCTGACCGTGACTCCCTGCATGTGAAAATGGCCGATGAGGCCTATTGCATCGGGCCGGCACCGTCCAGCAAAAGTTATCTCAATAAAGCCAATATCATCGCTGCTGCCGAAGTATCCGGCGCCGATGCCATTCACCCCGGCTACGGCTTTCTGGCGGAGAACGCAAATTTTGCTCAAATTTGCCGGGATTGCGGAATTACTTTTATCGGGCCGCCGCCGGAAGCCATTAAAAAAATGGGCGACAAAGCAGTGGCCCGGGAAACCATGATGAAAGCCGGGGTGCCAGTGGTTCCGGGAACCGAAGGGGCAGTGGAAGATATCGACGAGGCCCGGCGCATTGCTGAAGAAATCGGCTACCCGGTGATGATTAAAGCAGCCGCCGGGGGCGGCGGTAAAGGAATGCGCATTGCCCACAACCCCCACGACCTGGAGAAGGCCCTACAAACCGCCAAAGCAGAAGCGGAAGCTGCCTTCGGCAATCCGGCGGTCTACTTGGAGAAATACGTGGAAGAGCCGCGTCATATCGAGTTTCAAATTTTAGCGGACCATTACGGCAATATCATCTACCTGGGTGAACGGGACTGCTCCCTGCAGCGGCGCAATCAAAAACTGGTTGAAGAAGCTCCCTCCCCCGCCCTGACTCCGGAACTGAGACGGAAAATGGGAGAGATGGCTGTCAGAGCTGCTCAGGCCGTAGGCTACACCAACGCCGGCACGGTGGAGTTTCTTCTCGACAAACACAATAACTTTTACTTTATTGAAATGAATACCCGCATCCAGGTAGAGCATCCGGTAACAGAGATGGTTACGGGTATTGATCTGGTAAAAGAACAGATCCGCATCGCCGCCGGTGAACCTCTTGCCTGGCGTCAGGAAGATATCACCATCAACGGCTGGTCTATTGAGTGCCGCATTAACGCTGAAGATCCAGCCCGCAACTTCATGCCCTGCCCGGGGAAAATAGAAGTCTACCATCCTCCTGGAGGTCCCGGGGTGCGGGTAGACAGTGCTGCTTACCAAGGTTACGTAATACCCCCTTACTATGACTCCATGGTGGGCAAGTTGATCGTGTGGGGGCGCAACCGGGATGAAGCTATTGCCCGGATGGAAAGGGCTCTGCGGGAGTTTGTCATCGAAGGGGTAAAAACTACTATTCCCTTCCATCTGCGAATCATGGAAAACGCTTTCTTCCGCCGGGGAGAAGTTTATACCAACTTTATTCAGAGAAGAATGCTGGACGAAGAAGAGTAAATTTTTCAGGCACTTTTCCTTTCCCATCCCTTGTAAGGTCTATGCAACTTCTGGTATAATGAAACTATAGCCTGGAAAAAATAACCCTGGGGGTGGGGAACGTGGAGAAAGTAGAGTTTGTGGAACACAGAGAGAATGAGTTGGGGGCTATTCGTATCGCCGACGAAGTGGTGGCAATTATCGCCGGGCTGGCGGCCACTGAAGTTAACGGAATTGCCGGGATGAGCGGTGGTCTCGCCGGCGGAATTGCCGAAATGCTCGGACGCAAAAATCTGGCTAAAGGTGTTAAGGTTGAAGTAGGTGAGAGAGAAGCAGCCATAGACCTCTTCTGCATTGTAGAGTACGGAGTGCGCATTCCCGAAGTGGCCACGCGGGTCCAGCAAAACGTAAAAGAAGCGGTAGAGACGATGACCGGTCTCAGGGTGGTGGAAGTCAACGTTCACATTCAGGGCGTTTCCTTCCCCCAGCCGGAGCCCAAGGAAGAAGAAACTCCTCGGGTCAAGTAACGGCAGTAAGACCCCCTGTCCAACCAGCAGGGGGTTATCAAGTTTTAATCGCTCATTTTGCACGGGGTGGAGGGATGAGGATGAAAATTCTGCAGCGACTGCTGCTGGCTCTCTGGGGAATTGCCGGAGCATTTCTTTCCATCGTGCTGCTGACGGCTCTTATCCAGCGCCAATTACCCTGGGAGGGGGCATGGCAGCAAGCAAAGACTGACCCCTGGCTGCGGCTGGAAACTGGCGTAGTTGCAGTTGTGGTCCTGGCTCTGGCTTTGCTTTCTGTTGTTCTTGCTCTGGGTGTTAGCGGAAGGAAAAAAAGACCGGCGGGAATTGTCTTTGAAAATAAACTCGGCCAGTTGATCATCTCTTTTACGGCCGTGGAAACCCTCATCCAGCGTCTTTTAGCCGGCTTCCCCGGTGTTAAAGACGTACAGCCTGCTGCCCGGCCGGTACCGGAGGGAATTGCAGTGACCATTCGCTTCCGTCTCTCTCCCGATCTTCGTCTTCCCGAAGTCAGTGAAGAAATCCAGAAAGTTGTGCGCGAAAAGGTCTATGAAGTCATGGGTATAACTGTGCGGGAAGTAATTTTACAAGTAGAAGATATTGATACCGGCCTGCGGCCGCGGGTAGAATAGAGTGGGGTGAGACCGGTGAAGGACAGTTTTCTCGACAGACTTTTAACCGAGCACCGGGGTAAAACAATCGGAGCATTAACAGGTCTTTTTCTAGGCGTTTTGATTATTACTTTAGGGTTTTTGCGAACGATGATTCTTCTCTTTTTTGTGGCCTTAGGTATTCTCGTCGGTAAATATCTTGATGATCAGCGACTGGAAGACATCTGGGAAAAGTACATCAGAAACGGCCGAGGTCCAGGGACAGGCTAAGAGCGGGAGGGATTGCATGAGTCGCCGGCACGCACGGGAAAAGGCACTCCAGAGCCTTTATCAAATTGATCTGCTGGCAGAAGACCCGGAGCGGGTTTTACGCCTCATGCACGAGAATTTTGGTGTTAAAGAAGATGCCCGGGACTATATGGAACAATTGGTCCGAGGAACGTGGTCCCATCGACCTACCATTGACCCGATAATTGCTCAACTCAGCCACGGATGGGAAATAGGGCGGATGTCGGTGGTCGACCGCAACATTCTGCGGATGGCTTTGTACGAAATGCTTTATTTGGAACTACCCGCCAGTATTGCCATTGATGAAGCGGTGGAGCTGGCAAAAATGTACAGCGGTCAGAAAGCCGCCCGTTTTATCAACGGGATTCTAGGCCGAGTAGCAGATGAACAGGAGAAATACATGGCTGCTAAACAACAGGGTTGATCGTAAATGGAGCTGTATCTCGGTATCGACACCAGTTGTTATACCACTTCTATAGCGGCTGTCGCTGAAGGACAGCTTTTTTTTGATTTTCGTCTTCCTCTTCGGGTTCCAGCAGGACAGCGGGGATTGCGCCAGGCTGAGATGGTTTTTCAGCACGTAAAAAACCTCCAGGAAATAGCGGAGAAAATGTCCGAGCCCCTGGCTAATCACAGAATAGTTGCTGTCGCCGCCAGTACCAGACCCCGGCCGGTAACGGGATCCTACATGCCCGTTTTTGAAGTTGCCCGGATGGCGGGGTTGATGCTGGCAGCCGCTTCCTCTGTTCCTTTTTATTCCGTGTCCCACCAGGAAGGTCATTTACGAGCCGGCCTGTGGTCAGCGGGTGATCCGGAGGTAGAACGTTTCTTGGCCGTACATATTTCCGGAGGCACGACGGAAATCCTCGCCGTGGAAAGAAAAAAAACCGGCATGGAGATAAAAATTATCGGCGGCAGTAACGACCTCCATGCCGGTCAGTTTGTCGACCGCGTGGGAGTTGCCTTGGGACTACCGTTCCCCGCCGGACCATCCCTGGAAAAACTGGCCGCGGAGTGGACGGAGGAGGAACCGGAACTCCCGGTAGCGGTGAAAGGTATGGAAATAAGTTTTTCCGGGCCCGAAAGCCAGGCCAGGAGGTGGATAGAGCAGGGTTATCCACCGGCAGCAGTCGCCCGGGCGGTAGAAAAATGCATCGCAGCATCCCTTACCCGGGTTCTACGCAGGGCTCTTCAAAACGGCTACCCCCAACAAATCTTGCTGGTAGGCGGGGTGGCCGCCAACACCTACTTGCGCGGCTATCTGCAGGAAAAACTTGCCCGCGAGGGTGCTATCCTCCATTTTGCCGCGCCTGCCTATAGCACCGATAATGCGGTAGGGGTGGCTTTTCTGGCCTTCGACCGGATGAGGGGTTAGCTCATCAGGCCAAGCCTACATCCTGGAAGGTGACCATCTCCCGGGGTATTTTGGTTGCCGCTTCCACCAGCGACATGGCAAGAGCTGCCCCCGTTCCTTCACCTAAACGCATTTCCATATGAAGCATGGGTTTTAATCCGATGGCTTTTAGCATCAAAATATGCGCCCGTTCCTCCGAAAGGTGAGAAGGGATCATGTAATTGACCGCCAGCGGGCAGAGACGGGCAGCTACTAAAGCAGCGGCGCTGGTAATAAAACCGTCTACCAGGACCGGAACCCGCCGGGCGGCTCCAGCCAGGATGACTCCTGTTAAACCGGCAATTTCCAGACCCCCAACTTTGGCCAGAACGTCGATGGGATCGGACGGATCGGGTCGGTTTACTTCAATTGCCCGGGCTATAGCCTTCCTTTTCTTTTCCAGCCCTTCTTTATCCAGCCCCGTCCCGGCACCGGTAACAATAGCGGGAGAATAATTTCCAAACACGGCCAGAATAGCACTGCTGGGAGTAGTGTTACCTATGCCCATATCTCCGGTTGCCAGCAGGTTATAGCCGCGGTCAATTAGATCTCCAGCAATTTCTATGCCAGTTTCTATGGCTTTTACAGCTTCCTCCCTGCTCATAGCCGGTCCTTTCGTCATGTTAGCCGTTCCCGGCCGTATCTTGCGGACAATTATCCCTTCGGGATTGTATGGGTCGGCTACCCCTATATCAACCGGAAAAACATCAGCCCCTACGTGACGAGCAAGAACGTTTATCCCCGCACCGCCTTTTGCAAACCGTTCCATCATGATGGCAGTCACCTGCCGGGGGTAACCATGGAACCCTTCTTCCAGTACTCCGTGATCACCGCCCATGAGAACTACAGCTTTTTTTCTGATTTCGGGATTGTCCGTTTCCATGATACCGGCAAGCTGGATGGCTATTTTTTCCAGTATTCCCAGCGATCCCACTGGTTTGAGCAGGCTATCGAGCCGCTGCTTCATCCTTTGCATGTACTCCTCGTTGAGAGGCTGGACAGCAGCAATGGTTTTTTCTAGTAACACCACGTTAATCATCTCCTTTTAGTTATAGTAAAATCAAAGGCATCAGCACAAAAAAGTAGAACCATAGCGTGAAACTCAATTTAATATTGCTGTCGAATTAAACACATCTGGCGAGTTTCAGTTATGGCTTTCGTACAAAAGCATATCATTTCCTCGCACACTTTTAAACGCCTGACGCAAACGGAGGAAAAATTTACGATTTGCTTAAAGAAATGTTTCAGCCCTCCTCAGCCAGCACCCAGCGTTGCAACATTGTTTACCCTTCACCATACCGGTTCTTATCGCATTTAATTTTACAATATCGCATTTAATTTTACAATTGACCTTTTTATCTTGGAGCAAAAAGAAAAATTTAAGGAGTTGAGGTCTTCCTGCGGGAAACATTAATGACGGGGTTGTTAGGGGCTAGTACTAAATAGAAAAGAGCTAGTGCTGAATTACATCACAAGGCCTTGCCGGGAGTCGTGGGGCTCTTCGTGGCAGTGCTCCTGATCGCTAACACCACTGCCTGCAAAGTCGTCCAGATTAGCCCCTTCGTGTTCGACGGCGGATCGCTCGTTTTCCCCTCTTCTTACACTTTTGGGGATGTCTTAACCGAGGTCTACGGGTACATATGAAGCACGCGCAGGGCCGGGGTGAACCGGAGCGCGGTCAGCAACCTGAGAGCAGCTTGCGAGGTCTGCCGGGAATGTATTCGCCGGGGAATGAATTTGGGCTTACCGAGTGAGAGTGAGATGTATCAAGATTGTGCTCCCCAGGCAGCAAATCTGAACTCTCTGAGCGCGAAGCGCCCCGCGCCGTCTCCCGCGCCGGCCGCGAGGGCTGGCGGCGGCTTTGTGAAATGGCCGTAAAGAACGAGCTGTCGAAGCGCGTTGTGGAAGAGGTCGTCGCCGAGGCGAAGAAAATGGCGGTCCCTCCCGGAAAGCCCCTTAAAATCAAGGCCAAGCATGGGTTTTCCGGTTTTTAGGTTATCTGGAACAATCTAGAAAAATCTTAGTAAAATCAAAGGTTTCAAAACAATCCGTTTGCAGACGGTTTGCAAATGGTTTGCAAGATGTGAGCAAAGGGTCAGCGGAGGCAGTTCGCTGTTCTCAAGGGTTTGCCCGGCTTTTTAGGGGCAACGACGCAGCGCATAAGGCAGTCGGACAGGAATTGGGCATCAGAATCTAGAGACCGGAGGCTCGCAGGGCGGGAAGTCGCAGACCTTTCCTCTGCCTTGTTTGCTACTTTAGAAAAGCGAGTTTGTGGAAGTAAAATTTTTGTTGTTGAGGCAGCAGGAATTTTAGATCAGTTGGCGAATTAGTAAAAGTAAAAACTGCATAGGGTGGAACAGGTGACCCTAATAGGGTCTTAAAAGGGAAGTCCGGTGCGAATCCGGCGCGGTCCCGCCACTGTGAGGGGGATCTGCCTTGCAAGATGCCACTGTCCGGGA
>JASUSC010000006.1 GCA_030446285.1 Eubacteriales bacterium
AAAGATTCGGAATATCCGTTCTTGGCGGGAATAAAAACCTTGGTGAGGTGTAGGGTGGAAAGAGAGGAAATGAAAATAAGTGGGCAAAAGATAGTTTTTTAAGAGGGGATTTTTATGTCTGATTTGCAGCTGGTGATAGTTACCGGTCTTTCCGGGGCGGGGAAGACTCAGGCGGTGCGATGTCTAGAAGATTTAGGTTTTTTTTGCGTGGATAATTTACCGCCAACCCTTATTCCCAAGTTTGCCGAGTTAGTTTCCCAATCCGGAGGCAAGATAAAAAAAATTGCCCTGGTGATTGATATCAGAGGGGGCGAATTTTTTGACAGTGTCCCTGAGATTCTCGAGCAACTTAGCCGGGAAGGGATAAAATACGAAATTCTTTTCCTGGAAGCCAGCGATGAAACCCTGGTCAGGCGGTTTAAAGAGTTGCGCCGCCGTCACCCGTTAAATCCCGAGGGAAGTGTGTTAGAGTGTATCCGGGAAGAGAGAAAGCGGCTGGAAGAGTTACGCGGCAAAGCCAACAAAATAATCGACACTACGGATCTTTCTCCCCAGCAGCTCAAGGAGGAAATTTTCAATCTCTACGGTGAGGGTCAGGAGAAAAATGTTATCACCATAACCGTTATGTCCTTTGGCTTTAAATACGGTCTGCCCCTGGATGCTGATTTGGTAATCGACGTTCGTTTTTTACCCAATCCCTATTATATCAAAGAGATGAGAAATCTTACTGGGAACGACCCACTGGTGACAAAATACGTAATGGATTCGGAAGTTACCCAGGGGTTCTTGGCTAAGTTTAACGATCTGATGACCTTTCTTCTCCCCCATTATATTAAAGAAGGAAAAACCAGCCTGGTTATAGCTATTGGTTGTACTGGAGGTCAGCACCGGTCGGTTGTTCTGGCCAACGAGATTGGAAAAAAATTGGCGGAATTAAACTACCGGGTAAAAGTGAAACATCGGGATGAAAAACGGGTCCTTGGGGGAAGAGAGTAGATGAGAAAGTTTTTGAAATGGTTTTTCCCCGGACTAAAAGTTAAACGCTGGCTTTTTCTGATAGCAGCCGGACTTTTTGTTCTTATCCTCGGCCTGACGCTGCTCAGCGACCAGCACCTTTTTTCCCGGCTGGAGATGACTCTGCGGGGGGTGATGA
Organism: Eubacteriales bacterium; assembly: GCA_030446285.1. Classification (GTDB taxonomy): domain Bacteria; phylum Bacillota; class JASUSC01; order JASUSC01; family JASUSC01; genus JASUSC01. The sequence continues at coordinate 1,154 of JASUSC010000006.1, forward strand.
AAAAACTAACCGGTGCTGAACATGAGACTTTAATCGGTCTTTTTTTCTTACTCACCGGACTGTTTGCCGTTTGCCTGGGCATGCAGAAGACCATCCAATCCATAATCACCACCCTACTTCCAGAAAGTGAGCAAAAAATAATAGACATTCTTTATAACCGTCATTATCTGCGCCGGGGTCCCCGGGTAGTGGTGATAGGCGGCGGGACAGGCCTTTCGGTACTCCTGCGCGGCCTGAAAAAATATACCAGTAATATCACCGCCATAGTTACTGTAGCCGATGACGGCGGTAGTTCTGGTCAGCTAAGGGGAGAGATGGGTATTCTTCCTCCGGGCGACATTCGTAACTGCCTGGTGGCTTTAGCTGACCGGGAAACGCTGCTGGAGGAGCTGCTCCAGTTTCGCTTTACCGATGGAAGCTTGGAAGGGCATAACCTGGGAAATCTGTTTATTGCTGCTTTAACCCGTATTACCGGCCGTTTTGAACAGGCGGTGAAAGAGATGAGCCGGGTCCTGGCGGTGCGGGGACAGGTGCTGCCGGCAACACTGGAGGATGTGACCCTTTATGCTGAACTGGAAGACGGCACGGTGGTAGCTGGGGAATCGCGAATTGGCAAGTGCCGCGGCATAAAACGGGTCTACATCAAGCCGGAGGATTGTAAGCCTTTGCCGGAAGCTGTTGAAGCCATTGCTGAGGCGGATGCGGTGATTATCGGTCCCGGCAGCCTTTATACCAGTATCATGCCCAACCTGCTGGTGCAAAGGCTGCGGGAGGCGGTGAAAAGCAGCCCGGCGGTGAAAATTTATGTCTGCAATATAATGACCCAGCCGGAAGAAACTCACGGCTACACAGCTTCGCGCCATGTTCAGGCCCTTCTGGACCACTTTGGACCGGGGCTTTTCGATTATGTCATTGTCAACAAGGATGAGCCCTCGCGGAAGATTTTGCAGGAATGTCAGCGCAAAGGATATGCTTTTGTTAAGCCGGATATAAAGGCTATTGAAAGAATGGGATTAAAGGTGAAGACAGAATCTCTGTGGGACCGAGAAACGGGGCTCCTCCACGACGGGGATAAACTGGCCAGAGTGATTTTAGCTACTATTCTAGAAAACAAAACGACGGCGGAAAAACTGAACTTCCTCGATCTCTATCTCCTGGTAGACAAAATAAAGGGTATTTCCCGCTTTTCCTGAGGTGTTGACAATGCTCAATTTTTCTCTGGCAACCAAAAATGAGCTGGCCCATTTACCCAAAAAGAAAAAGTGCTGTGCCCGGGCCGAGCTGGCGGCACTGCTGCGGATGGACGGCGAAATTCATATCAGCGGCGGCGATATGTTTCTGCAGGTGGTAACGGATAATGCGGCGGTGGCTAGACGGATATTTTGTTTACTCAAGGATGTTTTCCGCTTTTCTTCCGGGATAATGGTAGTTCGGCGCCGCCGCCTGCGGAAAAACAACGTGTACTTTATCAGGGTAGATGGGCGGGAAAGAGTAAAAGAAATAATGGAAACGCTGGGATTTATCGATTCGGCCGGGCAGATAATAGGCGGAGTTAACCCTCATTTGCTGTCCCAGGACTGCTGCCGGCGGGCTTACCTCCGGGGAGCTTTCTTAGGAGGTGGGTCGGTGAGCAGTCCGGAAGGAACCTACCACCTGGAAATTACCGCCGGTAGTGAGGAACACGCTGCCCAGTTGGTTGAAGTGATGAAAGGCTACGGGCTAACCCCTGGTATCAACCGGCGCCGCAATAAGGTGGTAGTTTACTTGAAGGGGAGCGACGGCATCAGCACTCTTCTCAGTTTAATGGGCGCCCATACGGCGCTGCTTAATTTTGAAAATGTGCGAATATACAAAGATATGCGCAATCACATCAACCGTCTGGTTAACTGTGAAACTGCTAATTTGAACAAAACGGTAGATGCTGCCGTGCGCCAGGTGGAAAACATTCGTTTTCTCGACCGCCACCTTGGCATTGATAACCTGCCACCAGGGCTAAAGGAAGTGGCGCGGCTGCGCCTGGCTTATCCCGACGCCAGCTTAAAGGAGTTGGGGAATTTACTCAATCCCCCTTTGAGCAAATCGGGAGTAAATCACCGCTTGCGTCGCTTGGATTTGCTGGCGGAAAAAATGCGGGCTGAGGGAGAAGGTAAAAAGGATGGCTGAATGGGCGAAGCTGGACCGATTACTAAGGGAGAAAAGTTTGAAGGCGATTGAAGCTTCTGCCAGAGAGTGGAAAGAAAAACAGCCGGAGATAAAAAAGAAGCGTGGAGTTGAGATAACTTTTCTCGGCACCGGTGGAAATCCGGAAGCAGTTATCAGCCAGGTTCCCCGCACAGGGGGCTTTTATCTTCAATTTGATGACCTGCGAATGCTCGTAGATCCAGGGTTGGGGGCTCCTCTTTATGCCCGCGAATGCGGAATAGACCTGCGTTCTCTCGATGCCGTGTATATTTCCCACGGCCACACGGACCACTATGCCGGGGCGGAGACGGTAATTGAGGCCATGTGCTGGGCCATGTCCTGCCGGCGGGGTATGGTGCTGGGGCCCGGTCAGGTTTTTGCCGAAAACCGGGTAATCAGCTGTTACCACCAGGGGCAGACTGAGAAAAGCGGCTACCGCGGCGGGCCGGAGGTGGTGGTTCTGGAGGCTTTCCGGCCAGTGGAAATAAAAGGAGCAAGATTGACTCCCGTGCCGGTCTACCACGGCGGGGAAAATTACGGCTTCATTCTGGAGAAGGAAGGATTTAAGCTGGGTTATACCAGCGATACTTCTTACATTAAAGCTTACCGGAACGCGGCGGGGACGGTGGAAGTAGGCCGCGTGGGAACTGTCATGGATCTGGAGGAGATTGTTGACTTTCGCCGGGACCTAAAAGAAATTTTCGGCCGGGTGGATGTTCTCATCGCCAACGTAACTTCCCACAATTCCTGGTTTCACCGGCACATCACTACTTTGGGACTGGCCCACCTTCTCCGGGGGAGTAGAGTTCGACTCTGTCTTTTGACCCATTTTAATTACAGCTGTGTGGTGCCGGAGGATTTGCGACCGTTGATGGCCAGGTATGTAGAGGAATACTCGGGAGTTGCCGCCAAGGCGGTTAGAGACGGGGAGACGGTGTTGCTGGACTGTTTTCGTAAGCTTAGTTCCCAGGAAGCCTAATATCTCAGGCTTTTTTTTCTACCCCTGGAGGGATTTCTGCTTTTACCACCAGGGTTTTCTGGTTTTCGTAAACGACCATTCCCGGCCGGGCATGACGGGGTTTACGGACATGGCGAACGGCTGTATAGTCTACCTCTGCTTTACCGGCGGCGCGACCGCGGCTGAAATATGCTGCTAAGGATGCTGCTTCCAGCAGAGTTTGGGTAGGCACATCTTTGCCGCCGGTACGGATAACTACGTGGGAGCCAGGGATATTGCGGGCATGAAGCCAGATGTCATCGGGTGAGGCCAGTTTCATGGTGAGATAGTCGTTTTGCCGGTTGTTTTTCCCCACTAAAATTTCCAGGCCGTCGCTGGAGAGGTAGACGGCTGGGGAAGGGGGGGTGGCTTTTTTCTGGCCGGCAGGGGTTTTGCTGGCAGGAGAGGAGAGGTAGCCTTCGTCGCTGAGCTCCTTTTCGATTTCGGCCAGTTCTTCTAAAGTGGAGGCCTCCAGGAGGGCCTGACGGACACTTTCCAGATACTCCAATTCAGCTATGGCTTCTTCTTTTATGGTTGTTGCTCGGGCAATGGTATTTTTGGCTTTGCGATACAGGCGAAAATATTCTTCCGCCTGCCGGGATGGTTCCAGGTCTTCCCGCAGCGGAATGGTGACGGGAAGAGGAGGGTCCTGGTAATAATTTTCTACCGTGATGCTGGTGGCACCGGCAGGGATGCGATAAAGATTGGCATAGAGCAGTTCTCCCAGCAGGCGGTAGTGTTCGGGGTCTCCCGCCTGGGCAATGGCTTCTTCTTGATGCTCAATGCGCCGTTTCTGGCGTTCCATTTCTTTGGCTACGGTTTGCAGGAGCTTTTGTTTCAAGGAGGACGTTTTTTCCAGCTCTTCCTTTTGTCGGTAAAAAGAATCGGCTAAGAAGGAAGCCGGGCCAGTTGTGGCAGGAAGATTGCCCAGATGGTAGAGAGGAAAGGCACTGAGGAGATGGGGGCGTTGGTCGGCATAGTAAAGGTGGGGCGAAAAATTCCCTCCTGCTGCGGAGCGGAAAAGGGCTTGCAGTTGCCGGAGAAGGGCGGCAAACTCGCCGCTTCCCCATTCATCTACCGGCACGCTCTCCAAACCGGCGCGGTGCAGGACCTCTCTGGCCATGAATGGGGCCAGTCCCTCAACGTGGCGGACGAGAAAGTTTTCTCCCTTGGTGCCTGCAGGCAAAGGGGCTGCTAAGGAGATTAAATCGGTTTCTTCTTTAAGGGCAAGAGGATCTACTTTTTCCTGACGGGGGGGCGGGATATAAGGACGGCCGGGAAGCACTTCCCGGTGGCGGCTCACGGCGTGGGAGTAGCGTTTGATGGCGTCGTAGATTACGTTTTGCCGGTAGTCGACGAGGATAATATTGCTGTGTTTGCCCATTATTTCTACAATCAGGTCTTTAACCGCCAGCTCGCCCATTTCGTCCCGGTTTTCTATTCGCAGGCGGACAATGCGGTCCCAGCCTTCCTGAAAGAGGTCGACTATCCGTCCGCCTTCTAAGTGTTTGCGCAACACCATGCAAAAGAGAGGTGGCTGCTGGGGATTGTCTCTACCTGTTGTCGTGATGTGCAGGCGGGGGGCGTCGGCCCGGGCGGAGATGAGCAGACGGTGTTTTTCGCCGCCGGCACGGATGAGAAGCTGAATTTCTTCCGGCAGGGGCTGATAAATTCTTTCTACTTTCCCGTGGAGAAGCTTTTGGCGCAGTTCTTCCACTACGGCGCGAATATAAAGGGAGTCCATTTGGTAAATCCCTCCTGTCACTTCCGACCTGTAGAATAAGTATAAACCATAGAGTTTTCGTGGTCAAAAACCAGCTCTTTGCTTGTCTTTGAACCGGGGGCGGCAAAAAAGTTTCAAAATTTTTCGGCAAAAACTATATAATTGTTAGAAGGAGAATTTTTTGGTGGAAGGATGAAGTTTATGGGACGGGAAAAACCAGTTGGGCGGCAGGAAAGAAAAACGGCGGGGCCGGAGGGAGTTCCGTTTCCGGAGAAGAGGAGGAAACGGAAGTTTGCTCCGGTTTTTTTGTTCAGGGGGTGGAGTACCTGTGAAAATTAGCCCCTCGCTGGAGCGAAAGCAAACTTTAAAGACTGGTTATTCCCTCCGTCAAAGACAGGCTTTAGAGATTTTACAGAAGTCGACCTGGGAATTGGAAGAGTATTTGCAGAAGGAGGCAGTGTTAAAGAAGGTGCAAAACTTGGATCTGCCGGGGGTTGGGGCCAGGGATCCTACGGGATGCCTTCTCCTTCAGGCCGTACCCTGTACCGGATAGCAGAAGCCTTAGTAAAATTGCAGAAGCCGTTCTTTCTCCAGGGTCCCCAGGCTCTTAAACCACTGACTTTAAAAGAAGTAGCAGTAGAGACGGGTTTGCATGAGTCAACTGTAAGCCGAGCCCTTCAGGGGAAATACATGCAAACCCCTTTCGGGATTTTTGCCATGAAGAGGTTGTTCTCCAGTGCGCTGGAGGTGGAGGAAGGGGAAGCAGTAAGCGTTGAGACGGCGCAAAAGATGTTGAGAGAACTGATCGCGGAGGAGGATCCAGCGCGGCCTTACAGTGACCGCCAACTGGCGAGTTTGCTGGCGGAGCGAGGAATAAAAAGTGCCCGAAGAACAGTACTCAAATACCGGGAAGAAATGGGAATTCCCGCTGCTCCATGCTGCCGACGCTATCAACAAAAGAAATAGTATGACATAATTCCTGGACTGTGTCATAAAAAAACATGAAAATTCCTCCTAAAAGGAGGAATTTTTTTTAACTTGACGAATATTTTTTATAAGCGTTTGTTGTTTATCATTACCAATTTTCCTAGAGAAGAGAAGCAGGTATTTCCTCCGGTTTTATTTTCTCCTGCCGAGGGGGAGAATAATTTTAACGATAAAACACATTTTTCCGGCAGCCGAAGCGTCATAGGACGCGTTGACAAGAAAAAAGTAAGGAAAAAGGGGGAGTTTTTAATGGGAGTGAGAGTGGCTATTAACGGTTTTGGGCGCATTGGGCGTGCTGTATTACGGGCAGCGGTGGATAAGCCGGAGTTTGAAGTAGTTGCCATCAATGACCTGACCGACGCTAAGACCCTGGCTCACCTGCTCAAATACGACTCAGTCCACGGCATTTTCCAGGCTGACGTGCGGGCGACGGAGGACGCAATTGTAGTGAACGGCAAAACTATTAAGGTTTTTGCTGAGACCGAGCCGTCTCGCCTTCCCTGGAAGGACTTGGCGATAGATATTGTTATCGAATCCACCGGCCGGTTTACCAAGCGAGCAGATGCAGCCAAGCATCTGGAAGCAGGAGCTAAAAAAGTGGTGATCTCCGCGCCGGCGAAAGAGGAAGATATTACCATAGTCATGGGGGTTAATCACGAGAAATACGACCCGGCCAATCACCATGTTATTTCTAACGCTTCCTGTACTACCAACTGTCTGGCTCCTTTTGCCAAAGTGTTGCATGAGAGGTTTGGTATCGTCAAAGGGCTCATGACCACCATCCACGCCTACACCAATGACCAGCGAATTCTCGACTTGCCTCACAAAGATTTACGCCGGGCGCGGGCAGCGGCCATGTCCATAATTCCCACCACTACCGGGGCGGCAAAAGCGGTGGGACTGGTGTTGCCAGAACTTAAGGGGAAACTGAACGGTTTTGCCATGCGGGTTCCCACGCCCAACGTTTCGGTTGTGGACCTGGTGGCTGAACTGAGCCGGCCGGCTACGGTGGAAGAAATCAACAGTGCCTTAAAAGAAGCTGCCGAAGGAAAATTGAAAGGTATTTTGGCTTTCTGCGAGGAGCCTCTTGTTTCCGTTGACTTTAACGGTAATCCTCATTCTTCTATCATTGATGGTCCCTCCACGATGGTTATTGAAGGTAACCTGGCCAAGGTTGTGGCCTGGTATGATAACGAATGGGGTTATTCTAACCGGTTAGTAGATCTCTGTCTCTACATGGCTTCCCGCGGTATTTAAGCGGGTTTTTAGCCGGGTCTTGGGACCGAGGAAACTACTGCAGAAAGGGTGAGGAAATTTGGCCAAACTGACGGTTCGGGACGTAGACGTAAGAGGTAAAAGAGTTTTTGTCCGCGTGGATTTTAACGTGCCACTAGATAAAGAAGGCAACGTAACCGACGATTCCCGGATCAGGGAGGCCCTGCCGACGATTAAGTACCTACTGGAGAGAGGAGCCAAGGTTATCCTGGCTTCTCATTTGGGACGACCTAAAGGACAAGTGAAAGAAGAGCTCCGTTTGGGTCCCGTTGCCAGAAGGTTGGAAGAACTGCTGGGGCGCAAGGTTGTAAAAACCGATGACTGTGTGGGGCCAGAAGTGGAAGCGGCGGTAGCAGCCATGAAAGAAGGGGACGTGCTTTTGCTGGAGAACGTGCGGTTCCATCCGGAAGAAGAGAAGAACGACCCCGAGTTTGCCCGCAAGCTGGCTTCCCTGGCCGACCTTTTCGTCAACGATGCTTTTGGCACTGCTCACCGGGCGCATGCTTCCACTGCTGGGATTGCCCGCTATATTCCTGGTGTGGCCGGGTTCCTGCTGGAAAAAGAAATTACCAGAATGGGCGAGGTGCTGAAGAACCCCGAATCGCCCTTTGTGGTGGTCCTGGGTGGAGCTAAAGTTTCTGACAAAATAGGGGTTATTGAAAACCTCTTACCCAAAGCGGACCGTTTCCTCATTGGCGGCAGCATGGCCAACACTTTCTTGCGGGCACAGGGTTATTCTCTGGGCAACTCCAAAGTAGAGGAAGACAAGCTAGATCTGGCCAGAGAAATTATGAACAAGGCCGCTGCCTTAGGGAAAGGTTTTGTCCTTCCCGTTGATCTTGTGGTGGCTGAATCCCTTTCCGAAACAGCTCCTGCCCGGGTGGTAACTCCCGATGCCGTGCCGGATGGCTGGATGGCTCTGGATATCGGTCCTCGCACCCGGGAAAACTACGCTGCCGTGATCGTAGAAGCGGCTACAGTCTTCTGGAACGGACCTATGGGCGTCTTTGAAATGCCCCCCTTTGCCGCGGGGACGGAGGCTGTCGCCCGGGCAATGGCAGAATGTGCCGGAACCACTATTGTGGGTGGTGGCGACTCTGCGGCTGCGGTTCGCAAGTTTGGTATCACCGACCGGATAACCCATGTTTCCACCGGCGGGGGAGCGTCGTTGAAGTTTTTCGAAGGGAAAGAACTGCCTGGGATCGCGGTATTGAAAGACAAAGATGAAGTAGTGGCAGAAATTCGATAGGGGAGAGAAAGAAGTAGGAGGAAAATTATGCGGAAACCGATAATTGCTGGAAACTGGAAGATGCACAAAACCAGAGGGGAAGCTGTTGCTCTGGTTAAATCCTTGAAACCACTGGTGGCGAGGGCGGCCTGCGAAGTGGTGGTCTGCCCTCCCTTTACTGCTCTTACGGCGGTAGCCGAAGAAATTGCCGGGAGCAACATCGTTCTTGGCGCGCAGAACATGCACTGGGAAAAAGAAGGGGCTTTTACCGGCGAAGTGTCACCTGGTATGCTCAAAGATGTGGGAGTTAAGTATGTGATCCTGGGACACTCGGAGCGCCGCCAGTACTTTGCCGAAACCAACGAAACGGTCAATCTCAAGGTAAAAGCCGCTTTTGCTTACGGACTTGTTCCCATTGTTTGTGTGGGGGAGACTTTGACCGAGCGAGAAGCAGGCAAAACGGAAGAAGTGCTGGAAGATCAAGTACGCAATTCTTTGGCCGGACTTACAGAAAATGAGGCGGCGGAACTGGTGGTGGCCTACGAGCCGGTCTGGGCTATTGGAACGGGCCGTACTGCTTCGGAAGGAGATGCCCAGGCAAGTATTGCTTTTATCCGGCGGCTCTTGGCCGATATGTACGGGGAGGATACTGCCGCTCGGGTAAGAATCCAGTACGGCGGCAGTGTGAAACCCGAGAACATAGCCGGACTGATGGCCCAACCGGACATTGATGGGGCTCTGGTTGGCGGTGCCAGTTTGCAGGCAGAAAGTTTTGCAGCGATAGTTAATTACGGCCGTGGCCAATAACGACAACAGCAAAGGAGGATGATCCTTGGCTCGGAAAAAGCCGCTGGCCCTGTTTATCCTTGACGGATGGGGGATGCGGGAAGAAAAAGAGGGAAACGCCATTTTAACCGGAGATACGCGCTTTTTCCACCGTCTCTGGCGTGAATACCCCCACGTTCTTTTGAAGGCCTCGGGAGAGGCCGTGGGCCTTCCTGAGGGGCAAATGGGTAATTCGGAAGTAGGCCACCTCAACATGGGAGCGGGAAGAATCGTCTACCAGGATCTCACCCGGATTAGCAAGGCTATCCGGGAGGGGGAATTTTTCCGCAATCCGGTTCTTCTTGAAGCCGTTGCTCATGTCCAGGGCAACAATTCAGCCCTTCATCTGATGGGGCTTCTTTCTGACGGCGGTGTTCACAGTCATATTGAACATCTCTTTGCCCTCCTTGAGCTGGCCCGACGCCATGATTTATCCCGGGTTTACGTTCACTGTTTCCTGGATGGCCGGGACGTTCCACCCCAGAACGCTGCTGAGTACATTACCGCTCTGGAGGAAAAACTCCGGGAAATGGGGGTAGGAGTGATTGCCAGTATCAGCGGGCGCTATTATGCCATGGACCGAGATAAACGGTGGGAACGGGTAGAGCTGGCCTACGATGCCCTAACCCTGGGCAGGGGTCTTACCGCTGGGAGCGCTATGGAAGCTTTACAGGCGGCCTACGACCGGGGGGAAACGGACGAATTTGTTAAGCCCACGGTTATTGTTGACGGGGAAGGCCGGCCGAGGGGTGTTGTGGAAAAGGGGGATGCGGTGATCTTTTACAACTTCCGACCTGATCGAGCGCGGGAGTTAACGCGGGCCTTTGTCGATAGAGATTTTCAGGGTTTTGAACGGAAGAAGAAGGTGGAAGATCTTTATTTTGTTTGTATGACCCAGTATGATAAAACTATTGAGGCACCGGTGGCTTTTAAGCCGGAAGTTATGGTTAACACCTTGGGAGAATATTTAAGCAAGCAGGGTTTACGCCAAATGCGGATGGCCGAAACAGAAAAATATGCTCACGTTACCTTTTTCTTCAACGGAGGCATAGAGCCCCCTTACCCTGGGGAAGACCGCCGCTTAATTCCTTCTCCCAAGGTTCCCACCTACGATTTAAAGCCCGAAATGAGCGCCTATGAGGTTACCGATGCTTTTCTGGAGGAACTGGCCACCGGTAAATACGACGTGTTTGTGGTTAATTACGCCAACCCGGATATGGTTGGACACACCGGCATTATGGAGGCGGCGGTGAAAGCGGTGGAAGCAGTGGACCGGTGTTTGGAAAGGGCGGTGACGGCTGTATTGGAGCGCGGCGGCCTGGCGATTGTGACGGCAGATCACGGGAATGCCGAAAAAATGGTGGATCCAGAAACGGGCCAGCCCCATACAGCTCACACCACCAGTCCGGTTCCCTTTATCCTGGTGGATGAAGAGAGAAAAGGGTGTAGGCTGCGAGAAGGCGGGGCTCTGGAAGATGTTGCCCCGACCATCTTAGAACTTTTAGAACTGGAAAAACCGGTTGAAATGACCGGGCGGTCGCTGTTGCAATTGGAAAAATCTTGACAAAGGAGTGATGAAAAGTGAGCGTTATCAGCGATGTCTGGGCACGAGAAATTCTTGATTCCCGGGGTAATCCCACGGTGGAAGTTGACGTTATCCTTGAGGACGGTACCCTAGGTCGGGCTGCGGTTCCTTCCGGCGCGTCTACGGGGGCCTTTGAAGCGGTAGAACTTCGGGACGGCGAGAAAGAACGCTACAACGGCAAGGGAGTGCGGAAAGCGGTAGAAAACGTCAACGAGGAGATCGGCCCGGAAATCATCGGCATGGATGTCTTGAATCAGGTGGAAATTGACCGGCTCCTCATCGAAATGGACGGTACGCCCAACAAGAGCAAGTTAGGAGCCAACGCCATTCTTGGCGTGTCTTTGGCTGTGGCCAAAGCAGCGGCCAACTACCTGGGCCTGCCTCTCTATGCCTACCTTGGCGGCGTAAACGCCAAAGAGCTGCCGGTGCCGATGATGAACATTCTCAACGGCGGCAAGCACGCCGATAACAACGTGGACATCCAAGAGTTCATGATTATGCCGGTGGGCGCTTCTTCTTTTGCCGAGGCGCTGCGCATTGGAGCAGAAGTTTTCCACAGCCTCAAGGCCGTATTGAAGGGGCGTGGACTCAACACCGCTGTGGGCGATGAAGGAGGTTTTGCTCCCAACCTGAAGTCCAACGAAGAAGCCTTGGAAGTGATTGTCGAGGCCATTGAAAAGGCCGGTTATGAACCGGGGCGGGAGGTAGCCTTGGCTCTGGATGTGGCGGCGACCGAGCTTTTCCGGGACGGGAAATACGTCCTTGCGGGTGAAGGAGTAACCAGAACGGCGGCAGAAATGGTCGAGTATTACGCAGCTTTACTGGATAAGTATCCCATTCTCTCCATTGAAGATGGCTTGGCAGAAGAAGACTGGGATGGCTGGAAACTCCTGACCGAAAAACTAGGTGGCAGGGTTCAGTTGGTCGGGGATGACATCTTTGTTACCAATACCGAGCGCCTGCAACGGGGAATAAAAGAAGGAGTGGCCAATTCCATCCTCATTAAGGTAAACCAAATTGGTACCCTTACCGAGACGTTGGATACTATCGAGATGGCCAAACGGGCCGGGTACACGGCTATTATTTCCCATCGCTCCGGGGAGACGGAGGACGTGACCATTGCTGATCTGGCGGTAGCGGTAAATGCCGGCTTAATTAAAACCGGCGCTCCTTCCCGGACCGATCGGGTGGCCAAATACAACCAGCTTCTGCGGATCGAAGAGGAGCTGGGGGAAGCGGCCCTTTACCGGGGCAAAGATGTGTTTTATAACCTGAAGCAAAACTGAAAAAAAGGGGCGGCTTGCCCCTTTCTCCCAAAGTTTTTGTTTTTTGATATTGTATGATAACGAATCGCCAGTGTTATTGTAATTTTGCCACTTGTGTGCTATAATGCCGTCATGTGGTATATCCTTTAGGGGGGTGAGGAGCACCCGGGGGCTGGGAGGAGGAAGTACATAATTTAGGTGAACGTGAAAAAAACGTAGGGGAGGTTGGGAAATCACATGGATGTGAGCACGAATTTGGCCTGGTTTGGTCTAGGGGCGGGGATTTTCTCGGTGTTGGTAGCCCTGCTGTTTTTGCGGCTCGTTCTCAACGAGGACATCGGTACGCCGCGGATGAAGGAATTGTCTGATGCGATTTTTGAAGGTGCTATGGCTTATCTCAATCGCCAGTACAAGACGCTGGCTCCCATCGTAGCAGTCATCTTTATCGTTCTCTGGTTTGTCCCGCCTGAACTGTTTGCTCACGGCGGCAGTGCGGAAAATCTGTCCAAATCTTCTCTACCGGTAGCTTTCCTCGTTGGTGCGGTTTTCTCTGCTCTTGCCGGTTATGCCGGTATGGTCAGTACCACCAAATCCAACGCCCGGACTGCTAACGCTGCCCGGAAAAGCTTGAACAAAGCCCTCATGGTATCTTTCCGGGGCGGCGCAGTTATGGGTCTTTCGGTTGCCGGTCTCGGTCTTACCGGTGTGTCTGCTCTCTACCTCATTTACGGCAACCCGGTAGTTATCAACAGCTTTGCTTTTGGTGCTTCGGCGGTGGCGCTCTTCGCGCGGGTTGGCGGTGGTATTTACACCAAGGCTGCTGACGTCGGTGCTGACTTGGTTGGTAAAGTTGAAGCTGGTATTCCCGAAGACGATCCGCGGAACCCGGCTGTTATTGCTGACAACGTGGGTGACAACGTCGGTGACACCGCTGGTATGGGTGCTGACCTCTTTGAGTCCTTTGCGGCAACTACCATTGCGGCGATGATTATTGGTCAGACTGTTGGTGCCAAAGTGGGTTGGCAGAATAGTGAAGGGGTTCTTTACCCTGTTCTAGTTGGTGCCGTAGGAATCATAGCGGCTATTATCAGTACCTTCTTCGTACGTCTGGGTGATGAGGGTGGTAACCCGCAAACCGCTCTCAACTACGGTCTGTGGGGAACCAACATCCTCACCGCTATTGGGTCGCTGGGTGTGGCTTATTACCTCTTCCCCGACAAGGCTCTCTACATCTGGGTAGGTCTCTTGGCCGGTCTGATTACCAACGTGGCTATCGGCCTTATTACTGAGTTTTACACTTCCTACCATTACAAGCCGGCAAGAGAAATTGCCAAGGCTGCTGAAACCGGTCCTGCTACCAATATCATCAAAGGCTTGGCTGTAGGTCTGCGCAGTACCTACGTACCCATCCTGGTTATCGTTGGCGCGATTTTTGTTGCTTACTTTGCGGCTGAGCAAGCTGGCAGTGGTCTTGGCATTTATGGCATTGCTATGGCGGCCATGGGTATGCTGGCTACCTCCGGTATGGTAGTGGCTGTTGACTCCTTCGGTCCCGTTGCTGACAACGCCGGTGGTATTGCCGAGATGGCTGAGCTCGGTCCGGAAGTGCGGAAAAACACTGACAAATTGGATGCTGTTGGTAACACCACGGCTGCAGTGGCGAAAGGTTTTGCTATCGGTTCGGCTGCCTTGACGGCGCTGGCTCTCTTTACCGCTTACCGTGAGTCTACTGGTCTCGACACGATTAACATTTTAGATCCCATCGTTATCATTGGTCTCTTCCTGGGAGCTACGGTTCCCTTCTTGGTAGCTTCTCTGGCCATGGACGCGGTGGGCCGGGCGGCCTTCGACATGATCGGCGAAGTACGGCGGCAGTTCCGTGAGATTCCTGGCCTGATGGAAGGAAAGGCCAAGCCCGACTACGCTCGCTGCGTTGACATCAGTACTCGCGCTGCTATCCGAGAAATGGTTGCTCCTGGTCTGGTGGCTATCGGAACTCCGGTAGTGATTGGTTTCCTCCTCGGTCCCACTGCCCTGGGTGCTGTTCTGGCCGGTGGTACTGCTTCCGGAGTGCTTCTTGCTATCTTCATGGCCAACTCCGGTGGTGCTTGGGACAACGCCAAGAAGTACATTGAAACTGGCGAGCACGGTGGTAAGGGTAGTGATCCTCACAAGGCTGCCGTTGTTGGCGACACGGTGGGCGATCCCTTCAAGGATACTGCCGGTCCGGCTATGAACCCGCTGATCAAAGTTATGGGAACGATTTCCCTTATCCTAGCTCCTATCATTGTAAAGTACAATCTACTCTCAAAGCTGTTTGAATAAAAGGGTCAATTTTAACCGGAGTCGATTTGGCTCCGGCTTTTTTGTGTGCTCGACAAAATTCTTTCATTAAAGGGTTTTACCTTGTCAGTAGGTGTCAAAAATGATAAACTAATATAGGATTGTAACCGACCGAGAGAGTTGGCAAAAGTGGCAGGAAAAGGAGAGGCGTACTTTTTATTTTTTACTCGCGGGGGTAATTGCTGACACGGTGATTGGAGAAGCCCTGGCGAAAACAATACCCTTTTTGGTCAGGAGTTATGACATAGGCTTAACCAAACCGGTAGCCTTTGATGCGGGTGTGTTGGAATTTACTGCTGAGATAAGATTCCGGCGTAGTTTGAGTGGTATTGCCGGGCTGCTGCTGGCGTATTTTCTCTACCGAAAAATATTAGGAGGTAAAGATGTTGCGGCAGCTAATCTTGGCTTCGGCGTCACCCCGCCGGCGACAGCTTTTAAAACAGGTGGGATATAGCTTTCACGTCCATCCTGTGGATGTGGAAGAAAATATATCTCACGATTTACCGGCTATGGACGTACCGTTAGCCCTGGCTGCCATCAAAGCCGAAGCGGCTGCTGGGCAGCTACAGGGAAGAGACGGGGTTGTTCTTACAGCGGACACAGTAGTGGTACTGGACAACAAAGTTCTCGGTAAACCTGCTAGCGAAGCGGAAGCGTATGCCTACCTGAAGGCTTTAAGTGGCCGCTGCCATGATGTGGTGACCGGTTTTGCTGTCCGCGACCTAAAAAAAGGAAAGGTAATTTTAGAGAGGGAAATTACGCGGGTGGTTTTCCGCATTCTTTCTCAGGAAGAGATAAAAGCTTATGTAGCCACCGGTGAGCCGATGGATAAGGCCGGCGCCTATGCTATTCAGGGGAAAGGAGCCCTTTTGGTGGAAAGAATTGAAGGTTGCTACTATAATGTTGTCGGTCTTCCTTTGCCAAGGGTGGCGCTGGCGTTAAAGGAATTTGGTTTTGCACCTTTTGCCACAGGAGAGGAAAAGAGTGCCCGTCCAGTATCAGATAACGATTAAAGATTTGCCGGTCGAGGAAAGGCCACGGGAGAAGCTCTGCCGACTGGGCAGCCAGTTTTTGTCTACCAGCGAACTGCTGGCTATTCTCCTGCGCACGGGTTTCCAGGGCATGTCGGCTCTGCAACTTGCGGAGCATTTGCTGGCCGCGGCCGGGGGACTGCGGGGGTTGCTCGACCTAACGGTTGAGGAGCTTTCGGCTTATCCCGGCATCGGGATGGCAAAGGCGGCTCAGATTAAAGCGGCTTTGGAACTGAGCAGGAGGTTAGCTATAGCTGGTCTTACCGAACGCCCGGTAGTTAAGTCGCCGTCAGACGTAGCCCGTTTGGTAATGGAGGAGATGCGGCACTACGACCGCGAACACATAAAAGCTGTGCTTCTCAACAGCAAAAATGCGGTTCTGGCGGTGGAAACGGTCCATGTGGGAAGCGTCAATTCTTCCCTCGTTCACCCGCGGGAGGTTTTTAAAGCTGCCATCCGCCGCAGTGCTGCTGCTCTTATCCTCGTGCACAACCATCCCAGCGGCGACCCCCATCCCAGCCAGGAAGACGAAGAGGTGACCCGGCGTTTCCGGGAGGCAGGGGAGCTCTTAGGGATTGACCTTCTCGACCACGTAATAATTGGGGACGGGTGTTATTACAGTTTCCGCGAAAAAAGCTGTTTACTGTGGGCAGAAAAATAATTCGCGAACCTATCCATACTAAGCTATGAAAATTCTACAGCGAAAGGAGACGGCCTATGTTCAGACCATTTTCCCTATTTTCCAAAGATTTAGGAATTGACCTGGGAACTGCTAACTCTCTGGTATACATGCGGGGTAAAGGGATTGTTCTCCGTGAGCCTTCAGTAGTAGCCATTCAGAAAGACACCAATCAGGTACTGGCCGTTGGTGAAGAGGCCAAACAGATGATTGGTCGTACACCGGGGAATATCATTGCCATTCGGCCGATGAAAGACGGTGTAATTGCCGATTTTGACACTACCCACAGCATGCTCCGGTATTTTATAACCAAAGCTTTAAAACGCCGTCCCATTCTCTTCCGCCCCCGGGTGGTAGTTTGTATTCCCTCCGGTGCCACTCCTGTAGAAGAGAGGGCTGTCCGGGAAGCGGCGTTACAGGCGGGTGCCGGCGAAGCGTACCTTATTGAAGAACCTATGGCGGCGGCTATAGGGGCTGGTCTGCCTGTGCATGAGCCCACCGGGAACATGATCGTTGACATCGGTGGTGGAACTACCGAAGTGGCGGTCATTTCCTTAGGGGGGATCGTAACCAGTCAGTCCATCAGGGTTGCTGGCGATGAAATGGACGAAGCCATTATCCAGCATATCAAGCGCCACCATAACCTGATGATCGGTGAAAGGACGGCTGAGGAAATCAAAATTAAGATTGGCAATGCTTATCCGCTGGAAAAAACTGAGACGTACGAAGTGCGCGGGCGGGACCTGGTCACCGGTCTTCCCAAGACGGTAGTGATTACCTCTGACGAGATTTATACAGCTTTAGCCGAACCGGTGCGGGCAATTGTTGATGCCATCAAAGCAACTCTGGAAATGACACCACCGGAGCTGGCGGCAGATATCATGGACAGAGGGATTGTAATGGCAGGAGGCGGCTCGTTGCTGAGAGGGCTTGACAGGCTTGTCAGCGAAGAGACGGGTATGCCCGTACATGTGGCGGAAGAGCCTCTCAACTGTGTGGCTGAAGGGACGGGGAAAGCTTTAGAAAATATCGAAATTTTGCGGAAAGTTTTGATTCATTCCAAGAAATCCTTGTAATCCTGCAAAGCTAATTTGTTAAAGGCGTGATGGCGTTGTGGCGCTCATTTTGGAAAAAACCCTTGTTTTATCTGGTCATATTGTTTGTTGCAGGTCTGGTCCTGGTCCGGTATACCGCCCAGGACATACCTTTTTTATCGCCGGTAAATCTGGCGGTAAGGGAAATTACGTCGCCTCTGGAATGGGCGGGGACCTTTATCAGCGGAACGATTAGCAATTTTTTGCAGGGGATTGTGTCTTACCAGTCTGTTAAAGCAGAAAACGAGACGTTAAAAAAGAAAATTGCTGCTCTGGAGGCAGAAAACCGGCGGTTAAAAGAATTCGAGTACCGCAGTTTGCGCTTACAGGACCAGCTTAACTACAAAGAGGCTACTGCCGACCAGTTCGAAATGATGCTGGTGTCGGTAATTGCCCGGGATCCAGGGACCAACTGGTTGCGGCGGTTAACTATCAATGCAGGCAGTGAAGATGGTATCACCAAAAACATGGTCGTGGTTACCTACGAAGGGCTGGTTGGGAAAGTGGTTTCTGTCTCGCCCCATACCGCCGAAGTAGCGCTTATTCTCGATCCGAACGCAGGAGCGGTGGGGGGATTAGTCCAGGTTACCCGGACTATGGGAGTAGTGGAAGGGATGCCTGACCAGTCCGGTCTCCTGCGGATGATTCATCTTTCCCAGGATGCACCCATCAGAGAAAATCAGCTGGTGGTGACGTCTGGCCTGGGCGGTGTTTACCCGAAAGGAATTCCCATTGGCCGGGTGGTGAGAATTCAGCCCGAAAGCAACAACATCCTCAAAAGTGCTGTAATTAGGCCCCTGGTGGATTTCGATCGTTTGGAAGAAGTATTTGTTATCACCAGGGTTGTGGATTCTTCTATGCCCTATCCGGCCCAGGGGGAATAGAGTAAATGCGAAAACTGGTTATTTTTGCCATTCTCTTTTTTGCCCTTGTTCTGGAGAATTCCCTTTTTAATTACCTGAAAATAGCTGGAGTAAAACCCGATCTCCTATTGCTGGTAGTTATTTTTCATGCCCTTCTCAACGGCCCCAGAGAGGGTTTTTTTACAGGCCTGGCGGCCGGGCTTTTGCAAGATTTACGGGTAGGAGAAATGCTCGGCCTTTTTGCTATTAGTAAAGCTTTTACCGGCTACCTTTTTGGCGTGGCTGGCCGAAGAATTTACCGTGAAAACCTCATTGTTGCTTTTTTCTGCGTTGTTATCGGTACTTTTATTCATGGTTCCTTTGTATACCTTCTCACTCGGGCGATTCCTCTGCCTTTATCTTTTTGGCCCCTTCTAATTCAAAAAATGTTGCCGGAAGCCCTTTACAACGGCACGCTGGTTTTCTTTACTTATTACCGCTATTACCATTCCAACTATAAAGGCCTCCTCAGAAAAGACTACTGACAGCCGTTACAGGAGGTTATACAGTGGAGCAAAAGGTTATTGAGCACAAAATCAGGGTGTTGCTCCTGCTGGTGGTAATGATTTTTGTCATCTTAGTTTCTCGTTTGGTCTACCTCCAGGTTTTTCAGAGTGAAAAGTACCGTACTCTTTCCGAACAGAACCGCGTTCGTTTTATTTCCATTCCTGCTCCCCGGGGTGAGATCAGAGACCAGAAGGGGAGAGTAATTGTTCGTGACAGACCCGTGTACGTTGTTTCAATCATGAATATCAATGAAGAAAATACTCTGCGCATGCTGGACAAACTGAGCAAATTGTTACAACTGACGCCGGAGGAAAAGGAGAAGATCAGGCAGAAAGTTTTACGCCGGGAGATTCCCAGCTACGAACCGGTGCGGGTAAAAAAAGATGTCCCGATGGATTTGGTAACACGTATTGAAGAGCACCGGGAAGAGTTGCCCGGTGTGGTCATTGACGTGGAACCCCAGCGGGAATATCTTTACGGCTCTATGCTTGCTCATGTGGTGGGGTATGTTCGGGAGATAAATGAGGAAGAACTGGCGAAAAACAAGGACAAAGGTTATAAACCTGGAGACCGTTTTGGCAAGGCGGGCTTGGAGAGAAAATACGAAGAGTATTTGCGGGGAGAAGATGGTGCCCGCCAGGTGGAGGTCAACGTTCAGGGCCGGGTGGTCAAATCGCTGGGGTTGAAAAGCCCGGTGCAGGGGAACAGCTTGATATTGACCATAGATATCGACCTGCAGAAAAAAGCAGAGGAAATAATGGACCGGACTCTCCTCGAGGTGCAAAAAGAATTCCCCAATGCCAAAGCCGGTGCCATGGTTATGCTGGATGTGAAAACCGGCAAGATTCTGGCGATGGTAAGCCGGCCTACCTACGATCCCAGTATTTTTAACCGGGAGATAACAGTAGAAGAATCTCGCGCCCTCTTCAGCAACGAGACTCCTTTTCCGGCCTTTACCAACCGGGCTCTGGCCGGTTATGCTCCCGCTTCTACCTTTAAAATGATTACGGCCTTAGCTGCTCTCGAAGCGGGGACGGTTACTCCTTCCACAGTAATTAACTGCCCTGGCGCCTACCGTCTTGGGACCGGTATTTTTAAATGCTGGGCGACCTGGGGTCACGGTGCCGTCAATTTGGTGCGGGCATTGCAGGTTTCCTGTGACGTCTATTTCTACACCATTGGCCACCGGACGGGCGTAAACGAAATTGCGCGGGTGGCGAAAGAGTTTGGCCTGGGGCAGCCCACAGGAATTTTGCCGGAAGAGGGAATAACTTTAGTGCCAACACCTGAGTGGAAGAGAAAAGTCAACGAAAAGCCGCTGAAGGAAAAGTACGAAAAGATTTACAAAGAGATCGAGGAGAAATACCAGTCCCTTATCGCTGTGGCTTCCAATGAGCAGGAGAAAAAACAGTTGGAAAAAAAGCGGGATCAAGAGCTGGCTCGGGCCCGGGCTGAGTATAACGAAAAGTATCGCTGGTATGTTAACTGGCAGGCTTATGAGACTATCAATATGTCCATCGGTCAGGGGGATAACTTGTATTCTCCTCTCCAGCTAGCTAACTACGTTGCTACGATAGCCAACGGTGGGACTCTTTATCGTCCCTATCTAGTGGAGAAAATCGTTGCTCCTAACGGCAAAACAGTGAAAGAGTTTACTCCCCAGGTAATTCGCAAAGTGGCGGTAAAACCGGAGAACCTGGAATGGGTGAAAAGAGGAATGATAAAAGTTACGGAAGGGGAAGGGACTGCCAGCAGCCTTTTTGTGGGCTGGCCGATCAAAGTGGCGGCCAAGACGGGGACGGCCGAGTTGGGCCGAGACCCTAAAACCGGTAAAGAAAGAGATAACAACGGCCTTTTTGTCGCTTTTGCTCCTGCCGACGACCCGCAGGTAGCGGTAGCGGCGGTGGTGGAATACGGCGGCCACGGCGGTTCCTCGGCCGGGGTGGCTGCGCGGGATTTACTGGCTGCCTACTTCGGGATCGAGATGAGCAACCGGGGAGTCGGCTACAGCCCCGAGTGATTTCTTTCTCTTGTCTATCCGTGTATGATTGTGACCGAAAAAGGGGAACGGTTTTTCGGCCTTTTTGCCGGGAAGGAGAAGGAATTGCCCCCTGTGTGTAGAATCTAAACAAAAAGCGTTTTTCCAGTATATGTACACTCAGGGAACGATACGTACAGGACAGGGGGCGAGGGAGAAAGAATGGAGGGAAAATCAAAGGAAAGAGAGATTGTAATTGTTTTGCCGGAAGATGGAGATATGGTAGCTATTAAAGATTTTCTCCAGAAAAAACTGGAAGAAGAAGAAATTGACAAAAATAGCCGCGTGATCCTTCAGGAAAAGGTTACCCTTTCTGGCAAAGAGAAAAAAGAAATTGAAAAGTTTTTGCGCAAAAGAGCCGGTTTGAGCAGCCAAAAATTGAGCTGGGTTCAACATTTGGCGGAAGAAAAAAGGGATGAGGTGCAACCAGAAAGTAATGCTGTTGGTACGGTAATTCCTTTCGTGCTGCCGGCGGTTGGCAGAGAGGAGCCGGAAAAGACGCTGGCCAGGGGGGCTTCCAATTTTAGCCAGGTGAAAGAGGGGAGCGGCGTAAACCAGGGAAGGGAACAGGAAGGGGAGAGAGAGATGCTGCCCCTGAAGCCCAGAGAAGGAGAAGGACGGGAGAAACGCGGTTTAACGCCTCTGCCTATCTTCTTTACCTCCGGGGAGCGGATGACAGTGTGGGGTGATGAGAATACTATTTTGGTCCAGCGTACTCTGCGCTGCGGACAGAGTATTAGTTATGACGGCAACGTAGTTATCATTGGCGATGTCAATCCCGGCGCGGAAGTTGTGGCTGGAGGAAGCATCATAGTGATGGGTGCCCTGCGGGGTGTGGCTCATGCTGGAGCGCAGGGGGATGAAAAGGCCGTAGTGGCCGCTTTCCGTTTGCAGCCTACCCAGCTGCGTATTGCTGGCTATATCTCCCGTTCGCCAGACGGTTCTACCTCCACACCAGAATATCCCGAAGTGGCCAGGGTGAAAAACGGGGGGATTGTTATTGACTCTTTGCAGCCGTCTCTGGAAAAGCAATTATGTGCGGGAAATTGAGCTAAACCGAATTTTTATAAGCAAGGTAGAAGGAGGCATTGTCAATGGGTGAGGTTATTGTCATAACATCTGGTAAAGGAGGGGTGGGCAAGACCACAACTACGGCCAATATTGGTACTGGTCTGGCCACCATGGGATACAAAGTTGTGCTGGTAGACACTGATATTGGCCTGCGTAATCTGGACGTGGTCCTCGGACTGGAAAACAGAATTGTTTACGATATCGTTGATGTAACCAAAGGAAACTGCAAGTTACGTCAAGCCCTTATCAAAGATAAACGATTTGAAGGTTTGCACCTTCTTCCGGCGGCCCAGACAAAGGATAAAACGGCTGTCAGCCCGGAGGAAATGAAAGCTCTCTGTGCTGAGCTGAAACGGGATTTTGACTACGTAATTATCGACTGTCCGGCTGGAATAGAACAGGGATTTAAAAACGCCATTGCCGGAGCGGAAAAAGCCATTGTCGTAACCACTCCGGAAGTATCGGCGGTGCGGGATGCTGATCGGATTATCGGTCTTCTGGAAGCGGCAGAACTATATCAGCCCAAGTTGATTATCAACCGGTTGCGGCCCAAGATGGTAAAAAGAGGCGACATGATGAGCATCGAAGACATAATTGATATTCTGGCAGTGGAACTGATTGGGGTGGTACCTGAGGACGAGTACATTGTGGTTTCCACTAACCGGGGTGAGCCTGCTATCCTCGATCCCAATTCGCGGGCTGGGCAAGCCTACCGCAATATTGCCCGCCGGATAACGGGTGAGGAGGTGCCTTTCCTTAATCTGGAGGAAGAAGAAGGGTTTATGAGTAAACTGAAAAAGATAATCGGGCTGAGCCGATAAGAGAGGAGGGGCCGCTTTGCTTGACTTTTTGCTAAAAATTTTTGGCCGGGATACCGAAAGCAGTAAAAATGTAGCCAAGGAGCGCTTGCGCCTAGTCCTGGTTCACGACAGGACGAGTGTCTCCCCGCAAATTTTAGAAGCTCTGAAAGAGGATCTAATCAAAGTTATTTCCGACTACATGGAGATTGACGAAGATGCTCTGGAAGTAACTTTTGACCGTTCCGAAAAGAGTGTGGCTCTGGTTGCCAGCATTCCCATTAAAAAAGTAAAACGTACTGCCGCGGTAAGCAAAACAGTGAGCTAAGAAAGACATGGTCCTCTGCTACCGGCAGGGGACTTTTCTTTTTTTTTACAGCGAAGAGACTATGGTTTTGCGGGAATGGGTGCGATATAATTTTTTAGAGATGAGGTGGGACAGGAGGGGCGCTGGTGTTTGAACGAAGACACCTGAAAAATCTCGATTTTCCCCTTATCATCGTGACAATATTGCTGCTTCTTTTTGGGCTGGTTGCCATTGCTAGTGCCACTCATTTTACTGCCGGTGAAAAGAGTAATGCGCCCTACTATCTGACGCGGCAGGTCGTTGGTATCTTTTTGGGACTTGTAGCAATTCTCTTTATTCTGCGTATTGACTACAACGATTTGGCCAAAATTTCCTGGGGACTGTATGGTATTAATCTGGGTCTTCTTGCGCTGGTGGATATTCTCGGCCATACCACCCTGGGAGCCCAGCGGTGGATAAAAATTGGGCCTTTACAGCTTCAGCCTTCGGAATTGGCCAAGGTTTTGATTATCATTACTTTTGCCGATTTTCTTCAGAAACGGGCAGGACGTCTTAACAGTTTAAGGCAAATGCTACCCTGCTTCATCTATATAGCCATTCCTGCTTTGCTGATCATGAAGCAGCCTGACCTGGGAACCACACTAGTATTTATAGCGATAATGTTTGGAATGATGTACACCGCCGGCGCCCGGCCTGCGATTCTTCTCTCTATTTTCTTGGGAGGACTTGCCCTGGCCATAGGGGTGGTTTACGGCCAGTACCATTTTGGCTGGAAATGGCCCCTGGAGGAGTACCAGTTGAAACGGCTGACCGCTTTTCTCAACCCCACCCGGGACCCCCTCGGCTCGGGTTACCAGGTTATTCAATCTCTGGTGGCTATAGGGTCGGGAGGGGTTTTTGGCAAAGGGTTATTTAAAGGAACCCAGATAGGGCTGGACTTTTTACCACGGGACGAGCAGCACACCGATTTTATCTTTGCCGTCCTTGGCGAGGAGCTCGGGCTGGTAGGAGAATTAGTGCTTCTTTTCCTCTTTTTCCTTTTCCTCTACCGCTGTCTGGTTATAGCTGCTAGAGCTAAGGACCTTTACGGTACCCTTCTTGCTGCCGGAGTAGTGTCTATGGTTTCCTTCCACCTGCTGGTTAACATAGGCATGACCACAGGGATTATGCCGGTGACAGGGATACCTCTGCCTTTTATCAGCTACGGAGGGAGCTCCATTTTGGCTAACTTGGCAGCGGTAGGATTGCTTTTGAATGTAAATATGCGGAGAAGAAAAATTACCTTTTAGTCCCGGGAGCAGGAGCTGTGTTTAGCCCTGGCCCTGCAACATATAAATTGGTCAGGGTGATGTTGTATGCGGGTGCTTTTTCTTTCCCGACGATTGTTGACGACCCTTCTGCTTTGTGCTGTTTTTCTTACTCTTTTCTTTGCTTTGCTGCCTTCTCTGAGCGAAAGGTTTGTGGTGCAGCCAGCCGACACAACTTTAGTAACCAGGGTGGAGAGCAAAGAGAAATTGGTAGCTTTAACTTTTGACGATGGGCCGGACCCGGTTAGTACGCGGGAAATTCTCCCTTTGCTGGCGCGCTACCAGGTTAAAGCTACTTTTTTCCTCGTAGGCTACCGGGTACGCCAGCACCCCGACTTGGCGGCGGAAATTGCGCGGCAAGGACACCAAATAGAAAATCACAGTATGACCCACCCTCCTCTGAACGGGTTGCGGCAGCAGGATGTGGAAAGTCAGATAAAAACAGCTGCTTTTCACATTCAGGAAGCTACCGGCCACCGTACGCGTTATTTCCGGCCGCCCGATGGTGAAATTAGCCCGGCAGTGGAAGAAGCAGCCCGGAGAACCGGGCACAAACTGGTGGGCTATAGCCTTACTGCGGCAACTATCCCCTACCGGGGCATTTTGCCGCCTGGGAAGCAGTGGACGGATATAATTCCGCCGGGGTCGATAATTCGGCTGCGGGACAGGGAAGATTGCCGGGAGGAGACCCTGCGTTGTCTTCATTTCCTGCTGGAAGTTTTGACCAGAGAGGGCTATCGCTTTATGACGATAGATCAATTGATTGCGGCTGGGGAAGAAGAGGCGAAGAAAAAACAGTAAAAGCCGCTGTAGAAAGAGAGAGGTCTTTGCTACGCTTAGCTTGGTCCAGAAGCTGGGATTACTTGATGCCATTTGTCTATTGCAGGGCTGTGGCGGCTATTATAGAATTATAGTTGAGTATGCAATATAAATAGTAAGGTGTAATCGGCCGGGAAAGGGTTATTTTTTTATTTGCCTTTTTACTAATTTTTACTAATTGCTGGGGGTGAAAGGGATGGCAGCTGAGACGAAGGAAAGAAAGGAAACCCAGCTTGAGACAGTGAAGGTTCTCCCCCTTTTGCCTTTGCGGGGGTTACTGGTTTTCCCTTTTATGGTAATTCATCTCGACGTGGGCCGGGAGAAGTCGGTGCGGGCCATTGAGGAAGCAATGGTGCGGGACAGGATAATATTTTTGGCTACTCAGAAAGAGGCTCAGACCGATGACCCTGGAGAAGATGATATTTACCAGGTGGGTACAATAGCCGAGGTTAAACAGCTTCTGAAGCTTCCTGGCGGCACTATTAGGGTGCTGGTGGAAGGCTTGGCCCGGGCCAAAATTAATCGTTACCTCTCCCATGAGCCTTTCTTCCAGGTGGAAGTGGAGGAGTATCCCGAGAAACCGGTGGCCCTCACACCGGAAATTCAGGCTTTAACCAGATTTCTGATAAATCAGTTTGAACAATACGTTAAAATCAGCAAGCGCATTCCGCCGGAGACAGTGGTTTCTATTATAAGCCTGGAGGATCCGGGACGGCTGGCAGATGTGATTGCGTCCCAGATGACTCTGAAAGTTGAAGAGAAGCAAAAAATTTTAGAAGCCGTTGACATCAAGGATCGCCTGGAAAAACTTGCCTCGATAATCGCCAATGAACTGGAGATTGCGGAACTGGAGCGGAAAATCAACATCCGGGTCCGCAAACAAATGGAAAAGGCGCAGAAGGAGTATTACCTGCGGGAGCAGCTCAAAGCCATTCAAAAGGAACTGGGAGAGAAGGACGAGCGGGTAGCTGAAGCTGAAGAACTAAGGGAGAAAATAGCCAAGGCCAAATTGCCCCGGGAAGTGCGGGAGCGGGCCTTAAAAGAGGTCGAAAGACTGGAGAAAATGCCGCCCATGGCTGCGGAAGCGGCGGTGGTTCGTACTTACCTGGATTGGCTCCTGTCTCTCCCCTGGACCAAGCAAACCAGGGACAGGCTTGACCTCAAGGTGGCGGCAAAAATCCTCGATGAAGACCACTACGGACTGGAAAAGGTAAAGGAGCGTATTCTGGAATACTTGGCAATCCGCCATCTGTCCAAGAAGATGAAAGGGCCGATTCTCTGTTTTGTTGGTCCTCCCGGGGTCGGCAAAACATCGCTGGCCCGTTCTATTGCCCGGGCTTTGGAGCGCAAGTTCGTGAGGATGTCTTTAGGAGGCGTGCGGGATGAAGCGGAGATTAGGGGACACCGTCGGACTTACGTGGGGGCGTTGCCTGGAAGAATAATCCAGGGGATGAAACAGGCGGGCTCGAAAAATCCCGTCTTTCTCTTGGATGAAATTGACAAAATGAGCATGGATTTTCGCGGTGACCCCTCCGCGGCTCTCCTGGAGGTGCTGGATCCCGAGCAGAACAACAGTTTCAGCGACCACTACATCGAGATTCCCTTTGATCTCTCCCACGTTATGTTTATTACCACGGCCAACGCCCTTCACAATATTCCCCGGCCCCTTCTGGACCGGATGGAGGTTATTTACATTTCCGGTTATACAGAGGAAGAGAAGGTCCAGATTGCGCAGCGATATTTGATTCCCAAGCAGATGGAGAGTCACGGTTTAAAACCAGAACAGTTGCGGATTACCGAAAGCGCCATTCGCAAGATAATCCGTGAATACACCCGGGAGGCGGGAGTGCGCAATCTGGAACGGCAAATTGCGGCCATATGCCGCAAGGCGGCCAAAAAAATTGTCAACGGCGAAGCCCAGACGGTGCGGGTTGGTATTCAGAACCTGCATCAGTTCTTGGGTATAGCCCGTTATCGCTACGGGGTGGCAGAAAAACACGACGACGTAGGTATTGCCACCGGTCTCGCTTGGACGGAAACCGGTGGGGAGGTTCTTACAATCGAAGTTACGGTGATGAAAGGGAAGGGTAAGCTGACTTTGACTGGTAAACTAGGAGAGGTCATGAAGGAATCGGCACAGGCCGGATACAGCTATATCCGTTCCCGGGCAAAGCAGCTCGGGCTGGATGAGGATTTTTATGAGAAGTACGACATCCATATTCACGTCCCTGAGGGGGCAATTCCCAAAGACGGGCCTTCGGCCGGGATAACTATGGCCACTGCCCTGGCTTCGGCTTTAACCGGCAAAAAGGTGCGCAGTGATGTAGCCATGACGGGGGAAATTACCCTGCGGGGAAGGGTACTGCCCATTGGCGGGGTAAAAGAGAAAGTATTGGCTGCTCACCGGGCCGGGATTAAGACGGTAATTCTGCCCAAGGAGAACAAAAAGGACCTGGAAGAAATTCCGGCCAAAGTGAGGAGCAAAATGGAGTTTGTCCTGGTGGACCATATGGATCAGGTCCTGGCCCGGGCCCTGGTGGAGGAAAAGGACCAGGGCGAGAGAAGAACCCGGAAAGAGGAAAAAGTTAATGCGGGTGCTGCAGCGGGGGCGGAAAAATGAAGATCAGCCGGGTAAACCTGGTGGCCACCGCCATGGCAGCGAACCAGTTTCCCCGCACCCCGTACCCGGAAGTAGCTTTTGCCGGGCGTTCGAACGTAGGCAAATCTTCTCTCCTCAACAAGCTGGTAAACCGGAAAAATCTGGCCCATACCAGCTCCAGCCCGGGAAAAACACGGACGATAAACTTTTACCTGGTCAATGACCAGTTTTTCCTGGTTGACCTGCCGGGTTACGGGTATGCCCAGGTGAGTAAAGAAGTCCGGAAAAAATGGGGCGAACTGATTGAAAATTACCTGCGGGAACGGGAAAACTTAAAGGGTGTGGTCCTGCTGGTGGATGCCCGCCATGAGCCTACTGAAGATGACCGGCTCATGTACGACTGGTTGGCCTATTACCGGGTTCCCGTGGTTGTGGTGGCAACCAAAGCGGACAAAATTTCCCGGGGAAAATATTTACCCCAAGAAAAGGTCATCAGACAGAAATTAGGGCTTGGAGAAGGAGTACCGGTTCTGTTCTTTTCTGCCCGGACTGGCCAGGGACGGGAAGAGCTGTGGAAGTTGATTTTGGGATGGATTGAAGGGTAAAGGACAGCCTGGACAGCCTAGGCTGTCATTTTTTTTTCTGCCGGGAGTAGAATTTATACCGGCAGAGGAGGCGAGAAAATGGGCCAGTACGTTACGCTCCTGCTGGGGCTGGTGACAATTTTAGCCGGGGCCGAGTTTTTTACCAACGGCATTGAATGGGCTGGTAGGAAATTAAGGCTTTCCGACGGGGCTACCGGCAGTATTCTGGCTGCCGTAGGAACAGCGTTACCGGAAACCATGGTGCCGGTGATAGCCATTGCCTTTGGCCATGGGGCGCGGCAGCAGGAAATAGGGGTGGGGGCTATTCTAGGAGCTCCCTTTATGCTGGCCACCTTGGCCCTTGCGGTTGCCGGTTTCAGCGCCACTCTTTTTGCTTTTACCAGCAGGCGTACTCTTACCCTGCAGACGGAACGGGAAGTTGTGGAACGGGATTTGCGTTTTTTTGTAATGTTTTACACTCTGGCCATCGGAGCGGCTTTTATCCCGTGGAACCCGATAAAAAAGGGAATTGCGCTGGTTTTAATTGCCGGTTATATTTTTTACGTGTACATTACCTTTCGATGCGGTGAATGCCAGGAAAGAGCTTTACCCCTTCTTTTTCTCTCCCGCCGTTTACCACCATCCTGGTTGCCGGTAATTGGGCAAATAGTTTTGGCCTTGGGAGCGATCATTGGTGGGGCCCATACTTTTGTTCACGCGCTGGAAGACCTCTCCAACTCTTTCGGCATCTCTCCTTTCCTGTTGTCTGTTCTCATTACGCCGGTAGCTACTGAGCTTCCGGAGAAATTTAACAGTATCCTCTGGCTGGCAAAGCGAAAGGATACTTTGGCCATCGGTAACATTACCGGGGCAATGGTTTTTCAGAGTTCAGTTATCCCGGCTTTAGGAATAATGATGACTCCCTGGGTTCTCACTTCTCAGGCGCTTATTACTGGCCTTCTCGCTCTGGCTGCCGGAGGGTTTTTCTGGCTTCTCTTTCGCCGGCGTTACCGGGTCTTTTCTTTTGAACTCATGGCAGGAGTCTTGTTTTATGCGGTTTTCCTCAGCCGGGTATTTTGATTTCCGAGAGGTGGTGCTTTTTCCCTTTTTTGGCAGCAACTTTCCGGCAACAGCCCTTGGCTGGGAAAAGAAAATTTGTTATACTGATTATACTGAAACTGACAGGTTAGAAACGGGAGGACTTCGATGGAGAAGCTAATTATCGAAGGTGGAACGCCTTTAGAAGGAACTGTTCGCATCAGTGGTGCCAAAAACGCCGTCCTACCAATTTTGGCAGCATCTTTGCTGGCAAATTCCCCCTGCTATATTCACGATGTTCCCGACCTGGCCGATGTGGAGACCATGGTCCAGGTTCTTGCCAGTTTAGGAGTTAAAGTCGAGAGAGATGGCGATACCATTATGGTCAATGCAGAAAAGATTACCTCTGTAGAGGCCCCCTACCACTATGTGAGGAAAATGAGGGCTTCTTTTCTTGTCATGGGTCCTCTCCTAGCCAGGTTAGGAGAAGCTCGTATTTTCCTTCCCGGAGGTTGTGCCATCGGGGTACGGCCCATTGACCTTCATTTGAAAGGTTTTGAGGCTTTAGGAGCCAAAATTGAAATGGAGCAGGGGTTTATTCGGGCAAAAGCTTCCCGGTTGAAAGGGAACCATATTTACCTGGATTTTCCCAGCGTAGGGGCAACGGAAAACATAATGATGGCGGCTACGCTGGCCGAGGGACAGACGGTCATTGAAAACGCGGCCGAGGAGCCGGAAGTGGTGGACCTGGCCAACTTCATTAACGCCATGGGCGGCCGGGTAAAAGGAGCCGGGACCAAGGTAATCCGTATCGATGGGGTAGAGAGTTTACGAGGTGCGAGACATACTGTTATTCCCGATCGGGTGGAAGCGGGAACCTTTATGGTCGCCGCAGCCATCACCGGCGGCAGGGTGAGGGTGGAAAACGTCATTGTCAATCATGTTAAGCCCGTAATGGCCAAGTTGCGGGAAGCGGGCGTGATAATCGAAGAAGAGGAAAACGGGCTGCTGGTCCAGGGAACGGATCGGATTAGCCCGGTGGATATAAAAACTCTTCCCTATCCAGGGTTTCCGACGGACATGCAGCCCCAAATGATGGCCTTGCTTACCCTGGCCGACGGAAACAGCCTCATTACTGAGACGGTTTTCGAAAACCGTTTTATGCATGTGGACGAGCTGAGGCGTATGGGGGCCAAAATAAAGATTGAGGGGCACACGGCTTTTGTGGAAGGGGTTGAGTATTTGAGCGGAGCTCCTGTGAAAGCTACCGACCTGCGGGCGGGGGCAGCACTGGTTCTCGCCGGTCTCGCTGCAAGAGGTACTACCGAAGTAGGCTGTCTCCACCACATCGACCGGGGATATGAAAGATTAGAGGAGAAGCTCCAGCAACTGGGAGCGAAAATAAAAAGGGTAAGAGGTTAAAAGAAGACGACAAACACCGGTATATTGAAAAGACCGGTGTTTTTTGTTCTATTTCTCGCCGGGTAGCGGTATAGATAAACAAGCGGGGGATAGTATGAGAAGAAAAACAGGGTCTTTGCGGGTGCTGCTGACCGGGCCTTTCTTTCTTTTTCTGGCGATATTGCTGGCGGTTATCATTCCGGGGTACGATACGGGCAGGGAAGATAGTAGTATGAAAAAAGAAGTGAAAATCTTTCTTCACCGGACCGGGAGAGTAATTAGCCTTTCCGAGGAAGAGTATTTGGTGGGTGTTCTCGCGGCAGAGATGCCGGCTTCTTATCCGGAAGAGGCTTTAAAAGCCCAGGCGGTAGCAGCCCGTACTTATTTGTACTGGCGTTTGCAGGAAGGAAATAAAAAGGGAGAGCCTGCCCCTCTTTGTGACCGCCCGGACCATGCTCAGGGTTGGTTGCCCCGGGAGGAAAGAAAAAAGAAATGGGGAAAAGCCTATTCCTTCTTTGAAAATAAAATGTTAAAGGTGGTGCAGGCTACTGCCGGGGAGGTAATAGTGTGGGAGGGACAACTTATTAGAGCTTATTACCATGCTTCTTGCGGCGGTCGTACAGAGACAGCAGAAGAAGTCCTTGGCAAGAGAATACCATATCTCATAAGCGTGACCTGTCCGGAGTCAAACCCTCCCCGGGAAACTCGTTTTTATTCTTGGGAAGAGTTTTTTTCCCGCCTCGGCGGGGATGTTTTGCCGGCAACGAGCGGCACTAAGGGACAGGTAGAGGTTACCGCTAGCGGCCGGCTACGTTTCCTGTCCTGGGGAGGCAGAGTTTGGGCGGGAGGAGAAGTGCGCAAGAAGTTAGGGCTGAAGTCAACTCGGATGGAGTTTAGATTTACAGAGCAGGGGGTTATAGTCACCACTACGGGATACGGTCACGGCTTGGGGCTCTGTCAGCGGGGGGCGCGGGAATTGGCTCTGCGAGGTAGTGATTACCAGGCCATCCTTCGGCATTACTATCCGGGTTGCCAGATTCAGAAACTCAAACCCCGGAGCGGAAGTTGATTCCGCTGCCGGGGTATTTTTGTGCGCATTTGCTCGGGTGGCAGGCATATACATGTAATAGATTTGCGGGGAGGAGGATAGCCTGGTGCAGGAGTATATTCGCAAGCGAGTTTTGGAAATCTGTTATTACATGCTGGAGACCAAGGCTACAGTGAGACAGGCTGCAGCAGTTTTCAATGTCAGTAAGTCCACCGTTCACAAAGATATGACCGAAAGACTGCCCAGTATTAACAAAAAGCTTGCTGCCCAGGTTAAAGAAGTTCTGGAATTTAACAAGGCAGAGCGTCATATCCGGGGCGGCGAAGCTACCAGAAAAAAGTATCAAGAAATGGCAAATTAGAGCCAAAGGAAAGAGGATTTTGCAAAAATGTGACGAATAGTGAAAAATACAAGGTAAGGTTTCTTCTATTTTTAGCTGTTACTTAGACAGGCCTGGCTCTTTCACACTGAAACTGGAGAGGATCAGGGAAGATGTTTTTTCGGCGCGGATATAGGTATTGACCTTGGTACGGCTACGGTCCAGGTTTATGTAGGTGGAAAAGGGATTGTTTTGCAAGAACCCTCGGTGGTTGCCATTGACAAAAATACCGGTAAGCTGATAGCTGTTGGCGAAGAAGCCAGGCGGATGCTGGGACGGACGCCGGGGAATATAGTGGCCATTCGTCCGCTGGAAGAGGGTGTTATTGCCGACTACGAAACTACGGAAAAAATGCTCCGTTATTTTATCCAGAAGGCGGTGGGCCGTTCTCTTTTCTCCCGTCACCGAATTATGGTTTGTGTTCCCACCGGCATTACCAGCGTAGAAGAACGTGCCGTGCGGCAAGCAGCTCTGAACGCTGGCGGTAAAGAGGCTTATGTGATAGAAGAACCTCTGGCTGCTGCTTTAGGAGCAGGAGTGGACATTTCTGAGCCCAGCGGTTCCATGGTAGTGGATATTGGGGGCGGGACGACCGATGTGGCGGTTCTTTCGCTGGGAGGGATTGTCTGCAGTACGTCTTTACGGGTAGGCGGAGATAAATTTGATGAGGCTATTGTCCGTTTTGTGCGGCGGGAGTTTAACCTGATGATAGGCGAACGCATGGCGGAGGAGTTGAAAATAACCATCGGTACGGCTTTTCCGCCGGAAAAAACAGAGAGTATGGAGATTCGCGGTCGCGACCTAAAACAAAGGGGCGAGAGATTAAAGTTTGACTTTCGTGTATATTTGTCCGCCAAGTTATTAAAAAATTTAAATCAACTTGTTTGTTGAGGGGGTGAAAAAGGATGATCAGGGGATTATATACCGCTGCTACCGGCATGCTGGCGGAACAGACACGGGCGGACATAACTGCTAACAATTTGGCCAACTTAAACACCGGCGGCTATAAGAAAGACGTAGCCGTCTTTCGGTCTTTCCCGGAGTTGTTAGTGCAACGAATCAACGATCCCCAAGACAGGGGGGCGCGGCCGGTGCTGGGAAGTTTGAGCGGAGGGGCAGTGGTAGATGAGGTGCTGACTTCTTTTGCCCCGGGTGTACTGAAAGAAACAGGGCGGCCTCTGGATTTGGCTTTAGAGGGAGGAAATTTCTTTGTTCTTCAGACCCCAGCGGGGCTGCGCTATACCAGAAACGGAGCCTTTACTCTTGATGGAGAGGGTTATATCGTCAACAGCGATGGCTACCGGCTGCTGGGGGAAAACGGTCCGATTCAGGTTCGCGGGCAGAAGATAGAAGTTAATCGGGACGGAACGGTAGTGGTAGACGGTCAGCCAGTGGACCGCCTTCTTCTCGTTAGTTTTGCCAACCCCCGGGACCTGCAAAAGGCCGGGAACAACCTGTTTATCGGCGTAAATCCGCAGCCTGCGGTGGCAGGGGGGGTACTCCAGGGTTATTTAGAGGGGTCCAATGTTAACGTAATTACTGAAATGATTGACATGATTACAATAATGAGGGCCTACGAAGCCAATCAGCGGATGATCCAGGCCCAGGACAGCATTCTGGACAAAGCGGTTAACCAAGTGGGAAGCCTGCGTTAATCTCCACGGCTGGACCGCATAGCGGGGGCCGGAGAGCGGATCGACAGAAGCTCTCGCGGGAGGTGATCTGTTTTGATTAGGGCTTTATACAATGCCGGGAGTGGCATGATAATGCAGCAGCTCAATATGGATAATATTGCCAACAACGTGGCCAATATAAATACCACCGGCTACAAGAAAACGCGGACGGAGTTTGCCGATGCCCTTTATTCCAGGTTGCGGGGAGAAAATGCTGCCAACCGCTGGGGACAGGTGCTGCCGCAGCCGGTTGATGTAGGGAGCGGTACTCGCCTGGCTGCTACCTTAATTGACTTTTCCCAGGGAAATTTCCAGCAGACGGGAAGGGACCTGGATCTGGCTATTGAGGGGGATGGCTTTTTTGCCCTCCGTCTCCCCGACGGGCGAATAGCTTACACCCGTAGTGGTGCTTTTCGCCGAGATGCGGCCGGGAGGGTGGTGAGTGCCCAGGGGTACTTGTTGGAGCCTCCTCTCACTGTGCCGGCAGGGGCTACAGAGCTTACGGTAGCTCCTGATGGAACGGTTACGGCTTTACTGCCGGGGCAGGGTGAACCTGCGGTTATTGGGCGGATAACTCTTTATACTTTTACGAATCCGGCCGGCATGGAGAAAATCGGA
Organism: Eubacteriales bacterium; assembly: GCA_030446285.1. Taxonomy (GTDB): domain Bacteria; phylum Bacillota; class JASUSC01; order JASUSC01; family JASUSC01; genus JASUSC01. Next base: position 35,455 of record JASUSC010000006.1, read on the forward strand.
GAAAACCTGTTCGTGCCCACGGTAAATTCCGGACAGGCTACTGCCGGTTTTCCCGGCACCCAGGGTCTGGGCAAGCTTCGGCAGGGCTACCTAGAGATGGCCAATGTTAATCTGGCAGAGGAAATGATGGAGGTAATTACTGCCCAGCGCGCCTACGAGATAAATTCCCGGGTGGTAAGAACCTGCGATGAGATGCTGGGGATGGCTAATTCTCTGTTACGACGCTAGAAAAATACCCCCCCTTTAGCGGGGGTTATTTTTTTGGCGATATTCCTGCCAGGTGAGCCGGAGGAAGGTGAGGAGAAAACGAAAGCGGTAGAAGCGTTTTGGTTCTCTTAGACCTCGGTAAAACCATTCTAGTCCCAGACGGCGGAAAAGAAGGGGAGCTCGGCGCAGGCGGCCGGAAATAACGTCCAAGCTACCACCTACACCCATAGCAACCTTTACCTGCAGGCGATGGCGGTGGTGAAAAAGCCACTTCTCTTGCCGAGGGCTACCCATACCCACAAAGAGTATATCGGGCTGGGAGCGGTTGATGAGCCCGATGACTTTTTCTTCTTCCCCGCTATCAAAATAGCCGTGGTGATAACCGGCTATTTTCAGGCTTGGGTACTGGGATGACAGCTTGGCGGCGGCTTTTTCTACTACTTCCGGCTTTGAGCCAAGAAGAAAAATCCGGAAGTCTCTGCTGGCAGCTAAATGAATGAGTTTTTGCATCAGATCAAAGCCGGTAACCCGTTCTCTGAGAGGCTGTCGCAACAGCCGGGAGGCCCATACCAGGCCAATACCGTCTGGGATAAGGAGATCGCTTTGTTGAAGAATGGAGAGCAATTCTTTATCTGTGCTGGCCCGGGTGATTTTTTCCGGGTTGGCGGCAAAAATTAAAAAAGGGGCTGCTGCATAGGTTTGGACTTGCAAGATTTTTTCAACGGCAGCGACAGCTTCCTTCATATCCACATTGGCTACGGGTAAGTTATAAAGCAAGTTTCTTTTCATTGCATCGCTCCCCGGCTACAGAGAGTAGTAAACACCTCCCCGTTGGCTGATTTCTTCTTTAGTAAAGACAAAACGAGTGTCAATAACTACAGGTTTTGGTTTCATTAGGGAAAGCAGTTCTGGAATGGAGGAAAATGGAATTTCCTTCTGGCGAGCTAAGATTAAGAGGCAGTCGCTGTCGCGGAGACAGTCTTCCAGGGAAGAAGCTTTCAAAGGTCCTTCATAAGGTACAGCCGGGTCAAAAATTGAGACAGCAACGCCTCTTTCCTGTAACTGCCGGATGATAATCCAGGCAGGGCTCTGGCGGTCGTCGCTGGAATAATCTTTCATAGCCAAGCCCAAAACAGCTATTTTGGCTTCGGCAGGGGAAACTCCTTTGGCCGCCAGGGCAGAAAAAACCATCTGGCTCACGGATGCCGGAATGCTGTCGTTTACCTGGCGGGCGGTGGTAAGAAGAGGGAGACTTAACTCTTTTTCCCTGGCGCGGGGGAGGAGGTAATAAAGGGCGTTGGGAAGACAGTAACCTCCAACTCCCGGTCCGGGTTGGAGGAGATTAACTCTTTTGTGGGTGTTGGCCAGGCTGATAACTTCCTGGGTGTTGAGTCCCACAGCTCGGCAGAAAGCGGCGAATTCGTTAACCATAGCAATATTTACATCCCGGGAGATATTCTCAAACAGTTTAGCTGTTTCAACTGCTGTCATGGAGGAGGCGCGATAAATGGGTGCCCTGGCTATTAACCCGAGCACTTTTTCGGCTCGACGGCAGCACTCTTCACTCAGACCGGCTACTACTACTGGCATGTTGCGGAATTCTTCAAAAGCTTTACCTTCGGCAATTCTTTCGGAAGAATAGGCCAGGTTGAAATCTATCCCTGCCCGCAGGCCTTTTTCTTCCAGGAGAGGGCGGGCAATTTGTTCGCTAAAGCCTGGCGGTACTGTGCTGCGGAGCAAAACCAGATCGCCTTTTTTGAGAACCTCTCGCACCATCCGCAGGGCCTGCAGGAGAGGCTCATAGAAAGGCTCTTTTTTTACCACCGGTATGCCTACAGTGATGATATAGATGGTGCAGTCAGAAGGAACTTCCTCTTTTGGCACGAAACTCCCTGCTTCCAGTTGTTCCCGCAGGATTTCCTGAATAGACTTCCCTTCGAAACTTTCTTTGTGATAAGTGATGCCTGCTTTTAGCTGCTGGATGAGTTCTCTGTTGGTGTCTACGCCGATTACTGGATGACCTTCCATGGCAAAACTAAGGGCCAAGGGAAGGCCGACATAACCAAGGCCGAGAATGCAAATTTGGGGAACGTGGTCTTTCCTTTCTGTTGTTTGCCCTGGCAAGAAGAAAACCTCCTCAAACTTTGCGAAACTTGACACAATGCTCAATTTATTATAGCCCGCGTGAGATAAAAAATAAAGACGGAAAGCTTTTGGAAAATTATCGCAACTTTTAGCAGTTATTTCTGCCTGGTTGGTCTTGAACCCGACGATTTCCGGGCAGAGGCAGATAAAATCCTGTTCCCACAGAATTTTTTGTCCTTCTACCGAAAACGGCGGCCCACTGCTTCCAGAACAAAGCGGGCTTCAGGCATTTTTAGAAACATGCTGAAAGCCAGGTAGAGACCTACTCCCAGGACTACGGCGGTGGTTACCTGCGCCAGTTGCACTGCTAACCTTTGCACGGAGAGAAATTCGAAGAGAGAAGCGATAAACCAGACGCTTATACCCATGACTGCGCTTACGGCCACGATTTTGACGGTGGCGGTAACAAGGGATTTTAAACCCAGCGGGCCTACCTTTCGCCGGAAGAGGAAGAGGAGGGTGATGAAGTCAAACATTCCGGTAAGGGTATAGGCCAGAGCCAGTCCTTCTGCTCCTAAACTGTGAATGAGGGTGGCGTTGAGGAAGTAGTTAAGGGCAACGGTGACCAGGCCGAAGGTGAGGGGGGTTAAGGTGTCGTGGAGGGCGTAGAACCCCCGCATGACCATTTGCAGCCCGGCTTGAGCGAAAATTCCCAGGGCGTAGAAGGAGAGGATGCTGGCCGTGCGCAGGGTTTGTTCATGGGTGAAAACCCCGTGCTCGAAGAGGAGGCGCACTATCGGTACCCCCAGGGCGATAAGGCCTACGGCGGCGGGGATATTGATAAAAAAGGTAGCACGCAGACCGAAAATTACCGCTTCTTTGAAAGCTTTGTTTTCGCCTCTGGCAACCAGCTCGTTTAAATTGGGGAAAAGGGCGACGGCAATGGCCGCACCGAATACTCCTAACGGTAGCATCATTAAACGGTTGGCCAGCCGCAGCGCGGAAATGGTGCCCGGATCAAGGGAGGAAGCGAAGTTCTGGTTGATGACCAGGTTAATCTGGTTGACCGACATGGCCAGCACTACGGGAGTCATCAGACGCACGGTGCGGCGGATACCGGGGTGAAGAAGATTGAAAGAAAAGACGTAGTACTTGGTTAAACCGTGTTGCACCAGGGCTGGGACCTGAATCAAAAAGGAAAGGAAAACTCCTACTACCACTCCGTAAGAAAAACCCTTTATTCCCAACCAGGGGGAAAGAAGGAGACCGGTACCGATAATGCCGATGTTATAAAGCAGGGAACCGTAAGCCGGCGTGTGGAAATGTTTGTAGGAATGGAGGATACCCATCTGCAGGCCGTTAAAGGCGGTGAATATTACGGAAGGAAAAATAATACGGGTCAGTTCTATTGCTAATTCCCGGTATTGAAGCGGCAGTTTGTAGGCTACCAGCGGTAAAAGATAAGGGGCGTAAATCCAGCCCAGGATGGTGGCAATAACCATCGTCAGAGTGACGAGGTTTATGGCAATGCTGGCGAATTTCCAGGCTTCTTTTTCGTTTTCCTGATGCAGGTAGGAGGAAAAAACGGGTATGAAGGCCGAACTCAGGGCACCTCCGACTAGAAGAGTGTAGAGAATATCAGGAATAGTAAAAGCGGCAAAATAGGCATCCGTTACTCCACTTAACCCGAATTTGGCGGCCATAATCTGTTCCCGGACAAACCCTAGTACCCGGGACAGGAGGGAAGTGATGACGATTATCCCGGCAGCTCGGGCTACCCTGTTACTTGCTCTCATTGCTCACGCTCCCCGGCAGAATCCTGACAGACAATATCATACCACGTTTTGCCGGGCAGTTAAATCCTGGCCGCTCGCCGGATGACTTTTATCTGCCCTTTTCTTTCTGCCAGGCGGCTTTTCTCTCTTTTTCTTTTTCCAGTATTCGTTGGGATAAGATGCAGGAAGAGGTTTTTATTTCCTCCCATTCTTTCCGCCAGCGGGCGATTTGGGTGTTCCATCGGCTGTGGACAAGGGCAATTTTTTCTCTTACTTTTTCTTTGAGGCTTTCTGTTGCGATGATAAAGGAGGTACCGGTAACCTGGATTTTAACCTGTTTGCCGCTGGTCTCTATGGCTACCATGGGAGGAATAGGGCGCTTTATCAGGTGGGAGAAGACGGCAGCCGTATAGTTTGTTGCCTGCACTGTTACTATTAGGGCCAGAAGAAGGAGCAGCCAGCGGGTTTTGGACATAAAAAACCCCCTTTCCTGATAACTAAAATTACCAGAAAAAGGAGGAGCTATTCGCGGGAGCTTCCAATCATTTCAGCCAGGACATCGGCAAGGAGGCTGACGGCTTGCAACGCTTCTTCGCGGGTGTTCTCCGATCCTCCCACTTCAATGAGAATAGCGTGAGGGTGCAGGTGCTGGTTGTAACGCCCTGCTTCCAAACGGATGCCGCGGCTCAGGCCGGGGTATTTAGCCTGGAGGCGCCTGTCCAGTTCCCTGGCAAAGGCCAGATTTTCCTGCCAGCGAGGGTGTTCCAGCCGCTGGTTGCTCCCCATGACCAGCATTATCTGGGCCGTTTTTTTGCCGTTAATTTCTGCAGTAGTGTATTTCCGGGGAACGTTGCCGTCTCGGTGGAGGTCAATGAGAACGGCTAAGCGGGGGTACTGGGTAACCAGTTCTCGGGCGGTGACTTCCGATTCCACATAGGAGTAATTGTAAAAGTAATCGTGGATTTTGTCGCTGTGGACGGTACGAATCCCGTATTTTTCTTCCAGGATTTTTTTCAGCTCTTCTCCTACCTGGACGACACCGCCTTTTTGGCGGGTAAGGTGATCGGCGCCATCGCTGGGTCGGTAGCTTTCGCTGGTATGGGTGTGATAGATGGCTACTAGAACATCCCGGCTAAGCTTTTTCTTTTTTCCTGAAGAAGTCGCCGGCGACGAGACTGGTTTAGAAGTAGCTTTAGGGGGAACTGAGGGCTGAGGAATAGGAAGAGAAGCTGATACAAGGAAAGAGGCGGGGGATTGCTTCATTGCCAGTTGGCAAAGCAAATCTTCCCAGGATTGATTTTTTTTCCTTAAAGCACCGCTTTTTTCTTCTTTACTATTCTGCCAGAGGGGAAATTCCAGATGGAGGAGATTTCTGGCCGAGAAATTGTTTTTTTCCAGCCAGTGGAGGACCAGATTAGCCAGATTGATGCGGTTAAAGTTTAGGTTTTGTTGACTCAGGGCAGGTTTAATGGACTGGTTTTGGGAAGCGATCTTTTCCTGGTAGAAGAAATGCCAGCCGGCCATCAGGGAGCTGATGCCCACGACGAAGAGGAGCATGGCTCTGAGAAAAGGAAGCCAGAAAAGTCGGGGGTGTCTCCGGAAAGAGAGCATAGAGCATTGCCTCCTAATTTTTTCTCCGGGTTGTCTCCCCACATTTATATGGGTGGTTGGGAAAAGTTATGACCGAGGAGACGGGGCCGAGAAATGTGAAACGGCCGACTTTTTTCCTGCAATTGGCGTGGAATTTTTGGCTTTTGGGCGATGGTTTTAAGCGTGCTGGTTTTGGCTTTCAATAATAAAAGCTAAGGACTATCTTTTCTTTAGAGCAATTAGCATATGCGAAAACAATCATGGGTAATTGTCTGAAGTTGTACCTGTTTCACTCCCGTGGTATATTATTACTTAAATCGGTAAGGGGGAGAGGAGAAATGAGCGAGAAAGAAAAACAAAACCGGATAATTGTAACCGTTTTAGGGAAGGACAAGGTGGGAATAATTGCTGGTATCACCGGTGTTCTTGCCGACCTCAACGCCAATATCCTAGACATTCGCCAGACCATCATGCAGGAGTTTTTTACGATGATTATGATCGTGGATATCAGCAAATGCCGGGTAGATTTCGATACCCTGCTGGCAAAACTGCAGGCCAAAGGGGAAGAACTGGGGGTAAAAGTAAACGCCCAACATGAAGATGTATTTTCCTTTATGCACCGGATCTAAGGCGGAGGGTTGAAAATGCTGAGCACGCGCGAAATTATGGAAACCATTCGCATGGTTCAAGAAGAGCACCTGGATATCCGGACTATCACCATGGGGATCAGCCTGCGGGATTGCGCTGATAGCAGTTTAGAAGTAATGGGGAGGAAGATTTACGACAAAATTACCAGATTGGCGGAGCGGCTAGTGCCGGTAGGGGAAGAAATCGAGAAGGAGTTCGGCATTCCCATCGTCAACAAGAGAATTTCCGTAACTCCCATTGCTATTGTGGCCGAATCCTGCCAGGCGGACAGTTATGTGGAACTGGCTCGGGTCTTAGATCGGGCCGCGGAAGCGGTGGGAGTGAATTTTATCGGTGGTTTTTCCGCCCTGGTTCACAAAGGTTATACCAGGGGGGACCGCGTTCTTATCAACAGTATTCCTGCTGCTCTTGCCGAAACGGAACGGGTTTGTTCTTCGGTCAATGTGGCTACCACCAAGGCGGGAATTAACATGGATGCCGTGCGGGAAATGGGCACGGTAATAAAGAAAACGGCGGAGTTGACGGCAGACAAGGGTGGTATTGGCTGTGCCAAATTAGTTGTTTTTGCCAATGCCCCCGAAGACAATCCTTTCATGGCCGGGGCTTTTCACGGCGTGGGAGAGCCGGAATGTGTTATTAATGTAGGGGTGAGCGGGCCCGGTGTGGTGCGGAGAGCGGTGGCCGAACACCCTGATGCCGATTTGGGTACGCTGGCGGAAGTGGTGAAAAAAACGGCGTTCAAGATAACGCGAATGGGAGAACTGGTGGGGAGAGTGGCCTCCCAGCGCTTAGGGGTGCCTTTTGGCATCGTTGACCTTTCCCTGGCTCCTACGCCTACCATCGGCGACAGTGTGGCCGAGATTCTCGAAGCGATGGGGTTGGAACGCTGCGGAGCCCCGGGGACCACGGCGGCCTTGGCTCTGCTTAACGATGCTGTGAAGAAAGGGGGAGCCATGGCTTCCTCCTACGTGGGAGGACTGAGCGGTGCTTTTATTCCCGTGAGCGAAGATGCGGGCATGATCCGGGCGGTGGAAGAAGGGGCCCTGTCCCTGGAAAAGTTAGAAGCCATGACCTGTGTTTGTTCAGTGGGACTGGACATGATAGCCGTTCCCGGCGACACCCCGGCGGAGACCATTGCCGCCATTGTTGCCGATGAGATTGCTTTGGGGGTTGTCAACCAGAAAACCACGGCAGTAAGGATTATCCCGGCTCCGGGGAAAAAAGTAGGAGAGAGGGTAGACTTCGGTGGTCTACTCGGTTCGGCGCCGGTTGTAGCCGTAAATAAATTTGACCCGGCGGCCTTTATCCGCCGGGGAGGGCGCATTCCAGCGCCGGTGCAGAGCTTGCGTAATTAAATAGAGCAACTTTATTGGTGACCGTCTCCTTAAAAAGAGGGGACGGCTTAATTTTTTTCACGAAGAGAGAGGAAAAAGCAGGAAAATCCCTGAGTATCTTGGAAAACCTTAGTTAATAAAAAATTTATTAAAATATTTTACCCAACGGAGCAGGAAAATTATTTTTTTTAGAGAAGAGACTTTTTGAGAAAGGTTTAACAAAAAAGGGAGGTGAGGCCTTAAAGCCGTGCGTCCTCTGAAAGTGCTCCTGTATATCCTGGGTGCTCATGCCCTTGGCGTACGTGGATAGTATCTGCTCTTCAAAGCTGGAGATGCCCCTCTGGTGTTTCTTCACTACGATAGGCTCAAATTTATCCTCGCGGTCCCGGGGAACTTTGATCTCCAGAGACTCGCCTTCGGATTTGACCGTTTTTTTGGGGTACTAGTTTCTCGTGTTATCCGTCTTTTTGTTGCGGTAGTCATGCCGACTATAACCGAGTTCGTACTCGAGTTCGACTTCGAGCATTTGCTGGATAGGCTAGCCGAACGAGGCCCTGACCGCCTCCTGAGCGTCCTGAGCTGTCGCCAGGTTGTTCTCTTGGATAAAGGCTCGCAGCTGTTCTTTGGAAAATGTACGTACTATCGGTCTTACCCCTGGCTTGAGTTTAGCATTATCCAGAGGGGTTTACACAAATTATTCTCATTTTCAATCTCATTTTCAAAATAAAGGGACAAGGAGGGATATGCGGTGAAAAATAACTGGCTTTTTTCAGTACGCAATAAAATTGCCCTTCCCATGATTGCAGTAAATATCTTGGCACTCCTTTTTGTAAGTGTGTATTTTATCATCACTTTTCGCCATTGTTACAACCAACAAGTGTTGGAAAAAGTAAAGTCTGATCTGGCCCTTGCTCATCGTATTTTAGATTTGACTTTTCCTGGACCTTATGCAATAAAAAATGGCAAGCTTTATAAAGGAGACACCGTCCTAAATGAAAACTATACTGTTGTTGATAAAGTATCTGAGTTGTCGGGAGATACTTGTACTATCTTTCAAAAAGATACTCGCATCGCTACTACAGTAAAAAAAGATGACGGTTCCCGAGCCATAGGGACTAAAGCTACTCCAGAGGTTATCCAAAAGGTGATCTATGAGGGGCAAAATTATTATGGCGAAGCAGTAGTTGTCAACAAAAAGTACCAAACGGCTTATATGCCCTTGCGAGACGAAAAAGGTGAGGTAGTTGGAATTTTTTACGTTGGCGTCCCCAAAGACAAAATTGACCAGGAAGTTGGAGCTATTGTCCGTAACATAGTTTTGCTTCTTGTTGTTACGGTTATTATTTGTTTAGGAGTGGCCTACTTCCTGGGGGGCCAGTTTACCAAGCGAATTGTCGCTTTTGTTAAGGCAATGGAGAGTATGGCAAATGGTGATCTTACTGCCAAGATTGAGTATCGTACCCGAGATGAGTTTGCTCGCTTGAGCGATGCTTATAATAAGATGAGCCAAGGACTCAGGAACATGGTAGAAAAAATTATTATAGCGGGACAGAGAGTTGCCGAGAAGAGTTCTCTTCTTTACCGCGAAGCAGAGAAGACCGCCGGTGAGACAGAAAAGGTAGCGGGAGCGATGGCGCAGCTTGCTACAAACAATGAGCAGGTAGTGCAGAATGTTGAAGCTAGTGTTACTATGATCAACGAGCTGAACAGCGTCATTGGCCAGATTAAGGGAGCAGTAGAAGAACAAGCAACAGAGGCTTCCACTACTAACCAGGTTATTAAACAGATGGGACATGCCATTGATGAAGTCGCTAACCGCGCTCAAGAGGTTGCTAACTACACTACCCAGACGGCGGAGGCAGCTGGACGGGGTCAAGAGGCAATTGGCGAGATTGTTGCCGAGATGGAACGGATAAAGGATTCCGTTTTTACCACAGCTCGCAGTATCCAGGAGTTGGGGGAGCAATCTAAACAAATTGGCCAGATTATCCAGGTTATCGACGATATTGCGGAGCAGACCAACCTGCTGGCATTAAATGCGGCTATTGAGGCAGCGCGCGCAGGCGAACACGGCAAAGGGTTTGCTGTGGTGGCGGATGAAGTGCGGAAACTTGCGGAACGGAGCAGCAAGGCTACCAAAGAGATTGCTGGTTTGATCAGCGCTATCCAGCAAGGGACGGAGAACGCTGTAAGGGCTATGGAAGAGAACACAAAAGAAGTAGAAAAGGGAAGCCTTTTAGCGCGTGAGGCTGGGGAAGCGTTGCGAGGGATTATTCAGATGATAGAGCAAGCGGCTGACCAAATTGGCGGTATTTCCGCTGCAGTGGAAGAGATGGCAGCCAGCAGTAACGAGGCAGTAGGGGCGATTGAAAATCTCTCGGCCTACACAGAGGAGACTAACGCTGGTGCTGAGGAGATGGCGGCGAGCAGCAATGAAGTGGTGAATTACATCCAAGATGTAGCCAGGCTCGCGCAGGAGAGTTCCGCCGCTGCTGAGCGGGTGGCTGGTTCTATGCAGATGTTGAGGGAGATTACCGCGGGTCTTAATACTGCAGCGAGGGAACTGGCAGCAATTGGGGAAGAGATGAACAGCTTAATGGCAAGCTTTCGCCTGAATTAGCCTGAATTAGAAAAATGCAAGGGAACCTTTTCCCTTGCATCAGCTTGAAGACAAACACCGCTTTTAGGCAGCCAAACCTAAAAGCGGTGTTTTATTTATGGCGAGGAGTTTGCAAATTTTAGCAAAAAGCGGAGAAAAAACAGGGGCTAAAGGTGGCAGCATACCTCTTCTTTTTTTCCATATGGCCAACTTCTTTAAATTCATGCACGCGAA